>JANNCZ010000054.1:0-8852 GCA_031387185.1 Burkholderiales bacterium | reverse complement strand
TTCGAGATGTGGGCGCGCGAGTATCGCGGCGACCTCGGCATCGCGTTGTCGGACGTGTACGGCATGAACGCGTTTTTGCGCGACTTCGACATGTATTTCTGCAAGCTGTTCGATGGCGCGCGCCATGACTCGGGTGACCCGTTTGACTGGGGCGAGCGCCTGATCGAGCACTACAAAAAGAGCCGTGTTGACCCGCTCACCAAGACCCTGATTTTTTCCGACGGCCTCAGCGTGCCAGTGGCGATCCGTCTCTACGAGCGCTTCAAGGGCCGCGCGCAAACCGCGTTTGGCATCGGCACCAATCTCACCAATGACCTCGGCTACACGCCATTGAACATCGTCATCAAGATGGTGAGATGTAACGGCCAGCCGGTAGCCAAGCTCTCCGACTCGCCCGACAAGAACATGTGCGACGACGAGCGCTACATGGCGTATTTGCGGCAGGTGTTTGAGATACCGCAGCCGGGTTGAGGTTCAAGTCTGGGCGAAGGCTTTTGCGGTGAGTGTGGCGCTCTCGCGCAACGCCTGGCTGATGGTGCCGGTATCTGCCACCGTTTGCCAAAACGCCAGTGCCATCTCATGCGCACGCTGCCACGCGTCTTCATGCCCTGGCGTGGCCTGCGTGAGTGCCACCGGTGTGTAACCGAGTTCATCGCGATGCGTTCCCGGCCGGAAGCGCATGGGCAGCATGTCGTACGCAGGGGCGAGTGAGAAACGTGCAGCGGCCACGTCAGGTGCAAACAGCGACAAATTGCCAAAGTGCATGTCGGTGTTGCCGATCATGCGGCCGAATTCGAGCAGCACGCGCACGTCCAAAGCATCCTCTTTGGTGAGCCGCCGCTGTGTCACCAGCGTGTCGCAGGTGTCTGCCCAGTTGCGCAGCGGGCCGTTGACAAACCCGCGATGGATGGCCGAGAGCGGCAGGGTATGAATTTTGTGGTGGCGATCGGCTCGGTCAAACCGGGTCGATTCCAGATACGTCCGGCGCGGGGTATGCACGAGCCTTGTGTCTGCGGACGGTATGTTGTGTTTGCCCAGCGTGTTCAACGCGATTGCCTCGGCACACAGCAGGTCGTGCCATCGTTCCCCGAACGGGGTGCCGCGTGGCGGCGTGAACTTCACGATCAGGTGCTTTGTGGGGTACGAGCCGTCATCCCCTTCCTGAATCAGAAATTTGGGTTGCTCACCTCCCGCCGATGAACCGGCTGGCGCGGCGGTGCCGATATCTTCTGCCAACTCGTCGTACGCTTTACGCTTCGCTCGCAGATTGTTTCCGACGGATCTGACTGCGTCCGCGCCCATCACACCAGCCGAAATGGCACCTGGCACGTCGATAGCGTATTGGCGATTGGCAAACAGGATTTGCGCCAAGGACCATTGCTCGGTATTGCTGTCGAATGCCAGACGTTGCGCCCAAGTGCGGCCGATGAAGCCTTGCAGACGAAAGTGATCCAGGAACCACGGGAGTTCGCCATGCGGGGTGGCAAGATCGATGTTTTCGGCCTCGATGTGGATGCGATTGCCTGCGATGAAGGTCAGCGTGCCCCATGGCTTGCCCGACCAATACAGCGGCATCTGCGCAGGCAGGCCGAGAATGGATTCGGGAATCGCGTAGCGCGCCGAGCGCGCCCGCCCCAGTCGCACGATCTGCGCGTCAACCTCGCGCAGCATGCGTGAAATGGTCGCCTGACTCTTGCCAGTGGCTTGCGTCAACTGAGTTGCGGTGGCGATGCCCGATTCGCGCAAAGCAGCAATGATGGTGTTATTTTGCATATTAAATTAATTTAAAATATTAAATAAAAACAAATAGTTAAATTAATAAAATGAATATATATGAATAATAAATGAATAGACTATTCAAGTCAATCGCTGTCGTATGCGCCCGCTTTGAATGGGATCCGGCGGCGCGGCCCCAGAGCGGTGAAATCGATCCATTTACAATCGAAGGCAGCCCCCAGACTGGCCTACACTGATTTGCATTCGTTCCGGCCCGCAATCCGCTACCTGGCGTGCCAGTAAATTCGATCTGGCATTCGATCCAGATCGTCCTTCGCAAAATTCTCCAATCATGAAAACCGAAAACTTTCCCAAACTCTCGAATCGCTCCTCTGCCCTCGGCACCGAAAACGCCTTTGTTGTCCTCGGTGAAGTCACTGCCCTGCAGCGTGCCGGCAAAGACATCATTTCCTTCTGCATCGGCCAGCCTGATTTTCCGACGCCGGTCAACATTCAGGACGCAGCCGTCAAGGCGATTCGCGAGGGCAAGCACGGCTACACACCGTCGAACGGCATCCCCGAATTGCGCGAGGCGATTGCGCGTGACGTGAACCGCATGCGCGGCTTTACCGGCGCGCAGTGCGTGTCGGCCGATGACGTGGTGGTGGGTTCGGGTGCCAAACCCTTCATCGCCTACGCGATTCTCTCGACCACCGATTTTGGTGCGGGCGATGAGGTGATTTATCCCAACCCCGGCTTTCCGATTTACGAGTCGCAGATCGTCGCCAATGGCGCGGTGCCGGTGCCGCTGGGGTTGAAGGAGGCGCGCAACTTTGCGTTTGATCCGGCTGATCTGGAGGCTGCGATCACGCCGCGCACCAAATTGCTGATCCTCAATTCGCCGCACAACCCTACCGGCGGCTCGCTCACGCGGGCCGATCTTGAAGCGATTGCGGCGATCATGCGCCGGCATCCCCAGGTGTGGATTTACGCCGACGAAATTTATTCGCGCCTGATTTATCCAAACGGCAATTCAGTGGATGCCAACGCCGCGCCTTTTGAATCCATCGCGGCGCTGCCCGGCATGCTCGAGCGCACCATCATCAGCGACGGCGCGTCCAAGACCTGGGCGATGACCGGCTGGCGTATCGGCTACGCGGTTAACAAGACGCTCGCGCCGACCTTTACGCGCTGGGTCACCAACACCGAATCGTGCGCGTCGCACATCAGCCAATGGGCTGCGGTCGAGGCGATCAACGGGCCGCAGGCGGATGCGGACATGATGAAAGCGTCCTTCCTCAAGCGCCGCGACCTGATCGTCGGCTTGCTCAACAACGTGCCGGGCGTCACCTGCCTGACTCCCGGCGGCGCGTTTTACGCCTGGCCGAATGTCACTGAGGCTTGCCGCATGACCGGCTGCGCTGACTCGGAAGAGTTTCGCAAGAAACTGCTCAATGAAGCGGGTGTCGCGGTGCTGGCCGACATTCACTTCGGCGCGCGCGTCGCGGGTGAGGGACAGCACATTCGCTTCTCGTATGCGGCCTCGGAGAAGGCGATCAATGACGGCGTCGGCCGCATTGCCGATTGGATCAAGAAGAACACCAGATAGAGAACCTGCGTGGGTGGATGCCCTGAAACCATTGGTGCATGCGGGTTTCAGGAGGTGCTCTGCCAAAACCCTTGGGGGGCAAGGATCGTGGCGCGATTACACTCTCAGTTTGTTGGTTTGGTGCGAGCCTATTTTGCGCGGGTCCTCGCGCTGGGTGTGGTGACGTTGCTGGCTTCCGGAGCGGCGCTCGCAGCGGGCGGCGGCTATGCCCCCAACATCGTCTCGCTCGGGCCGGTGCCGCTCGATTTCATTTTCTTCGCCTGCGTGTTGCTCGGCGTTGCGCTGTTTCACAACCACACGTTCAACGTCGCGGTGGGCGGCCTGCTCCTCATCACCCTCTACAAACTCGGCGTGACGGGCTTCAAGCCTGGCCCCGGCATCGAGGGCCTGTTGCTGCATCTGGGTCACGAGTGGGTCACCCTCGCCAACCTGCTAGGCCTGTTGCTTGGGTTCGCGCTGCTCTCGAAACATTTTGAAGACAGCAACGTACCTGCGGTGTTGCCGCACTATCTGCCCGATGGCTGGAAGGGCGGTTTCGTACTGTTGGTGCTGGTGTTTGTGATTTCCAGTTTTCTCGACAACATCGCCGCCGCCCTGATTGGCGGCACGGTGGCCGCGACCGTGTTCAAACGCAAGGTGCATATCGGCTACCTCGCCGCGATTGTGGCCGCCTCCAACGGCGGTGGCTCGGGCAGTGTGGTGGGTGACACCACGACCACGATGATGTGGATCGACGGCGTCAAGCCGGGCGATGTGTTCGAAGCCTACATGGCGGCGGTGCCGGCGCTGCTGTTCTTCGGCTACTTTGCTGCACGCCAGCAAGATGCCTACTGCCCGATCATGAAAGACGCGCCGCCCGGCATCAAGGTGGACTGGACGCGCGTCGGCATCGTTGCTTTTATTTTGGTCGCCGCGGTGCTGGCCAACGTGGTCGCGAACCTGTATTTCCCGGCGGTGCTCGACCAGTTTCCGGTGATTGGTGCGGCGGTGTGGGCGGCGATTTTGCTCGCGGTGCCTTTGCGCAAGCCCGATTGGTCACTGTTGCCGGGCGCAATGAAAGGCACGATCTTTTTACTCTCGCTGGTGACGATTGCGTCGATGATGCCGGTTGAGCATTTGCCGGCGGCATCGTGGCAGACGGCCTTTGGCTTGGGCTTTGTCTCGGCCGTGTTTGACAACATTCCGCTCACTGCGCTGGCACTCAAGCAGGGCGGCTACGACTGGGGATTTCTCGCCTATGCGGTCGGATTCGGCGGATCGATGATCTGGTTTGGCTCCTCGGCGGGCGTGGCGCTGTCCAACAATTTCCCCGAAGCGCGCTCAGTCGGCGCGTGGCTCAAGGGTGGCTGGCATGTGGTGGTGGGGTATGTGCTCGGCTTCTTCGTCCTGCTCGGTGTGGTCGGCTGGAGTCCGGATGCGAAGCGCGTGCGGGGTGGTGCTTCGCCTGCCGTGCCAACGTTGCCTGCCATGAGCGCACCCGGCGCGCCATCGGCACCCGTTGCCCCATTGGCGCCCGCAACAGCGGCGCCGGCAACAGCGGCGCCCGCAACAGCGGCGCCGGCAACAGCGGCGCCCGCAACAGCGGTTATACCTGTGGCTGAAGCGGTGCCTGCGAGCGGCGACGACTTGATGAAAAAAGGGTACTGACCGGCAGGACGCGTCTGGCGCGGCATGCCTGGAGCGCAGATTCGCGCCAGGCTGGACTTGTGCTTTGAATCGTTCCTTGATTCCTGCGAGTACTGCAAGCACGTGTGCCGGCTAGCGCGACTCGCCCTGCAACTCGAATGCTGCGCTGCCGTCTTGCGCCAGCCATTTCTTGAGATCAGGCAATGCCGCGCGCAAGCCGTCGCGCAGTGACCACGGCGGATTGAAGACGAACATGCCGCTGCCATAGAGCCCCAGCCCGTCGGCGGGCGGTGCCTTGACCGTGAGCGACACATGCAGCCAGTTGCAGGCCGCGCTACCTGGTGCCTCGGCAAGGCGGCGCAGGCGCACCGGCATTTCGCGCGACTCGCGCCGCGCCACCTGCGGATACCATACCGCGTAGACGCCGGTGGCAAAACGCTGCAAGGCATCGGGCATCGCGTCGAGCACGCGCGCGTAGTCGTCCTTGTCTTCATACGACGGGTCGATCAACACCAGCGCGCGCCGCGAGGGTGGCGGCAGCAGTGCTTTCAAACCCTCAAAGCCATCTTCGGCGCGCACCTGTACGCGCCGCCCGGCTGCGTGAAAATATTCGCGCAACACGCCGCTCTCAGTAGGATGCAGCTCGAACAGGCGCAGCGGGTCTTGTGCGCGGGTCATTTGCAAGGCCAGTTGTGGTGAGCCGGGGTAAGCGGTGAGCGCGCCGCCGGGATTGAATGCGTTGAACGCGCGGATTTGCGCTGTGTAATCGGCGAGCACACCCGATAAATCATTGCGCGCCCACAGTCGGCCAATGCCGCTTTCAAACTCGGCGTTCTTCGCGGCGAAGGTGCCGGCGTCGAGTGAATAGCCCCCCGCGCCGGCGTGCGTGTCGGCCATCATGAAGGGTTTGTCTTTGGCGGCAAGGTGCGCGAGCAGCTGCACCAGCACGATGTGCTTGAGCACATCGGCGTGGTTGCCGGCGTGGAATCCGTGGCGATAGCTGAACATGGGGCAGAGAGTACCAGCAGGGCCGCGCTGGGCGAGCGTCGCAACGGCGTGATGCAAGTGTGCCTGGCAGCACGGCGGTGAGGTGGTGGTCGATTTCGCGCGGCCCCGCCCGCAAACCGGCTGACACCGCACATTTCAGCGGCGTATTGCCTGAAATCCTTGTCCACCAACGATCTTGGCGGTATGCCGTCTGAAAACCTTGCCCGGCGCGGCTTCTGGCGGGGTGCGGCGGGCTACCGCTCCGTTGCCCTCACGCGACGAAAAGCCTTGCAAAACAAGGTTTTGGTGGCAGGAATGCGAGTGAATGTCTAAGATGGACGGCGTTGGCGTGCAACCGCGAGTCCGAGTGCCGGCCTCTTGGGACACTGCGCAGGACACTGCGCAGGATACCGGGGAGGCAAGGGAGGGCAGGGAGCACTGTGGTGCCGCCACCGCCGTTACCCACGTAGCCATCCCAAGAGTTCATCACTTTCAATCCAGGAGAATGTCATGCTGCTGTCCCGTGCCCCCATCGATGCACTGTCTACCCGCCTTCCCTTTGTTGCCGCTGCGCCGCATGCGTCGGCGCCTGCTGCAGGCTTGAAAGAAGAGTTGCTGCCGTTTACGGTGCGCCTGGTGCGCGAAGAGGACGATGTGCGCAAGGCAGTGTCAGTACGTCACGCCGCTTATGCGCGCCATGTGCCGGTGATGGCCGAGAAACTGGTGAACCCCGAGGCGACCGATTTTGAAGATGGCGTCGCCGTGCTGCTCGCCGAGTCCAAGCTTGACGGCGCACCGCTTGGCACCATGCGCATTCAAACCAACCGTTTCAAGGCACTGTCGATCGAGCAATCGATTGAATTGCCGGACTGGCTCAAGGGCCGCCCGCTCGCTGAAGCATCGCGCCTTGGTGTTGAGTTGGGCCGCACCGGCACGTTTGTCAAAACCGTGCTGTTCAAGGCCTTCTACCGCTACTGCGTTGAGCAGGGCATCGACTACATGGTGATCGCTGCCCGCTCGCCGCTCGACCGCCAGTACGACAAGCTGATGTTCTCCGATATCTTCCCGGGCGCCGGTTTCATGCCGATGCGCCACGGCGGCAATTTGCCGCATCGTGCCTTGAGCTTTGATGTGCGCACGGCCGAGCAGCGCTGGGCGGCGGCGGCGCATCCGCTGTTTGATTTCATGACACGTACCCATCATCCTGATATCGACGTGGGTGCTATGAGCTCGCGCTCACCTGCATTGGCTGCTGTGGTTGAAAGTGCGATGCGCCCCGCCACACCGGCGGCACGTCCTGAGTGGCAGCGTCCTCTGGTGCGTCCGGCGGCAGCGTTGCACGTCTGAAGACGCGAGACGGACTATCATTGCACCGCTTACCGGATAGATTGCTCACGCGCTCCGGTGCGCGGTGTTGGGAGTCTGTAAAAAGTGCCTTCTATCGATGCATCCCATGCCTGAAATCCTGCTGAGCTGGAGTGGCGTCAAGGCGCGTGTGGCAGCAGCGCTGGACGCTGCCCTGCGCTCGATTTCTCTCTACGTGCTGCCATTGGCCATCGCGCTGGTAACGGCGGCTGCGCTGTTGGCGTGGGATGCCAAATACAGCGACGGCGGCGCCAGCGCCTTGTCTCTGCGCGTGGTCGAACAGACTGCCGGCGAGATGACGCTGGAGGAAGCGCGTAGCCGTCTCGCGCGCGAGACGGTGGTGCGCCATCAAGACACCAGCCTGTCGGAGCGGCCATTCTGGTTCCGCTTCGACGTGCGCGCGCAGCCAGACGAGCCGGTCACGATCGACCTGCCGTCGCGCCATGCCGCTGAAGCGGCCTGTTGGAATGCGGCGACCTCGCAACCACTGGGATCGGCGAACCGGATCGGCGCCACCGGATCCATGGCGAATGCGAAGTCGGGATTTGCCATTGAGCTCGGCCGGTTGCGCGCCACCATGCAGGTGTTGTGCAAGGCATCGTTTGTTGGCCCTGCGCGCATCTCGGTGGCGCAATGGAACACGGCCCAGTTTGAGGCGTCTGCGTACGACTTCCACCGCCGCGCCGGACTGCTCGATGGCGGCCTGATAGTGCTGGCAGTGTTTGTGCTGATGACGGCGGCGATCAATCGCGAGCCGGTGTATGTGTTGTTTGCCGCCTGGCTGATTTGCAATTTGCGCATGGGTGCCATCTCGTCGGGCTGGGATTTTCAATGGCTCGGGCATGTAGTGCCGCTTACGTGGCTGCCGCAGAGCCGCCTGCTGACGGTGGCGGCCTATTTCACGCTCACCGGCATGTTGTTCCGCCAAATGTTTCGCGACGATCTGCAGCGCTTTGGCTACAGCGGTGCGATGCGCGCAGCGCACGGTGTCTCCCTGGTGCTGCTGCCGGTGGCGCTGTGGGTGCCGTATGCAAAGGCGCTGCCCCTCATGTGGGCGGCAAGCACCGGCGGGATTGCAGTGTTGATGTTTTTTCTGGTGCGAATTCTTGCGCGCACCCGCTCGCCGGTTGCGGGTTGGTATGGCGCGGCGTTGACCATCACGTTGACGGCGTCGCTTTACGAGGTCATCTCCGCCGCCCTCGGCGTTAAGGAGTTGATAGGCGCGGTCAACAGCGTGACGGCGGCGCTGTCGTCGAGTCTGATGGCCGCCTTCGCCATCGCCGAGCAAATTCGCCTCGAACGCAAGCAGCGCATCCAGGCCGAAGCCGAATTGCGTGTCACCTACGACGTGGTGCCGGTGGGGCTGTTTACGCTCGACGCACGTGGTTTCTTCATCGGCGGCAACCCGGCCCTGCGCGAGATGCTGGGTGTCGATGAAGATGCCTTGCGTCAGGCACGCTGGAGCACATTTTTCGCGGACGGTTCGTGGCAGCGCTTGCAGGATATGGTGGCGCCCGCAGGTGCCGCCGAGATTGAACTTGACGGCGCT
>JANNCZ010000045.1:0-8036 GCA_031387185.1 Burkholderiales bacterium | reverse complement strand
GCGCTGGCCTGGGTGTCGAACCGCATCCTGATGGACATGCGCGACGCGATGTTTGCGCGCCTGGTGCGCCTGCCCACCGCCTACTACAACAACCAGTCTTCGGGCACGCTCATTTCGCGCATCGCTTTTGATGTCAACAACGTCACTAGCGCGGCAACTTCGGTGCTTACCGTGCTGGTACGCGATTCGATCACCGTGCTCGGCCTCTTCGCCTGGCTGCTCTACGAGAACTGGCGGCTGACGTTGGTGGCAGTGGCGATCATTCCCCTCTCTGCCCTCGTTATCAAACTGTTCTCGTCGCGCTTGCGCCGCATGAGCCGGGAAGCGCAGCGTGCGATGGGCGACATTACCCATGTGCTGGGTGAATCGATTGATGCCTCGAAGGTGGTGAAGGTACACGGCGGACAGGCCTACGAGGAAGAACGCTTTCACAAGGCCAACTCGGCCCTGCGTGGCTACAACATGCGCCAGACCATTGCCGCGTCAGCCACCGTGCCAATTACGCAATTCTTCGCTGCGGTGGCGCTCGCCATCGTGGTGGCGATTGCGTTGGTGCAGTCGAGCGGACAGGAGACCACGGTGGGGGGCTTTGTCTCGTTCATCACCGCCATGCTGATGCTGCTTGCGCCCCTGAAGCATCTGGCCGATGTCAACGCGCCCCTGCAACGCGGTCTCGCGGCTGCCGAGTCGGTGTTCTCGCTGCTTGATGAGGCCGAAGAAGATGATCGTGGCACGCAGACGATTGAGCGGGCCAAGGGGCGCGTGAGTTTTGAACATGTCACGTTCCAGTATCCACATACCGAGCGCCCCGCGCTGCGCGACATTTCGATTGACGTGGCACCCGGTGAAACTGTGGCGTTGGTCGGCGCATCGGGCAGCGGCAAGACCACGCTGGCGAATCTGATTCCACGCTTCTATCACCCCGGCAGCGGGCGCATCGCGCTTGACGGCATCAGCCTCGAAGACCTCAAGCTCACCTCCTTGCGCGCCAATCTCGCGCTGGTGTCGCAAGACGTGGTGTTGTTCAACGACACGGTGTCGGCCAACATCGCCTATGGCACCAAGCGCCACGCCTCACGCGCCGAAGTTGAGTCAGCTGCCGAGGCTGCATTTGCCACGGCGTTCATTCGCGAGTTGCCGCAGGGCTTTGACACCCTGATTGGTGAGAACGGCGTGCGGCTCTCGGGTGGCCAGCGCCAGCGTCTCGCAATTGCGCGTGCACTGCTCAAGGATGCGCCGGTGTTGATTCTGGATGAGGCCACCTCTGCGCTCGATTCCGAGTCCGAGCGTCAAGTGCAGGCGGCGCTTGAAGTGCTGATGAAGAACCGCACCACGATTGTGATTGCGCACCGGCTCTCGACCATCGAGAACGCAGACCGCATCATCGTGATGGACCATGGCCGCATCATGGAAGCGGGCACGCACGCGGCCTTGATTGCGCAGGAGGGCATCTATGCCAATCTGTATCGCATTCAATATGCCACCGAGAAAAATGCGCAACAAGAGGCGCAATCGCCTGCTGGTGCGAGCGATGCGCGTACATAAGCCCTTGATGAAGAGACCCGTGGCCGTATGAAGATTCTGCACACCGAAAATTCAATCGGCTGGGGCGGCCAGGAAATTCGCATCCTTACCGAAGCGGCCGGCATGATCGGGCGCGGACACGAGGTGCAATTGATCGCGCCGCGCGAGTCACGCATCTTTGAAGAAGCACCGGCGCGCGGTGTGCCGGTGACGGCGCTGCCGATTGCAAAAAAACGCCTGGCCGGCGTGCTCGCGATGCGTGCCTGGTTGAAAACGAATCCGGTTGATGTGATCAACACCCATAGCTCGACCGATTCCTGGCTTGCCGCGCTGGCCTGTGCCACCTTACGCGGCGCGCCACCACCAGGGGCCCCAGTGCCACCGATCGTGCGCACGCGCCATGTGTCTGCCCCGGTGTCGGCCAACGCCGCCACTCGCTGGCTCTACACGCGTGCAGCCAGCGCCATCGTCACCACCGGCGAAGCACTCAAGCAGCAACTGGTACGCGACAACGGTTTTCCCGGCGAGCGCATCGTCTCGATTCCGACCGGGATCGACCTCACGCGTTTTGCGCCGGTGGCGAGTGCAGCGCAGCAGCGTGCCATGCGGGCACGCCTCAAGCTGCCGCAGGACCAGCGCATCATCGGCATCGTCGCCACCCTGCGGAGCTGGAAAGGGCACCGCTATTTGATCGACGCGTTCGCTGCACTCAAGCGTGCGGACACGCATTTGCTGATCGTCGGCGAAGGCCCGCAACGCGAAGCGCTGGAGCAATTGGTCGGGCAATTCGGCATCGGTGCGCAGGTGACTCTGGCGGGCAATCAGACCGATGTCGTGCCCTGGTTGCAATGCATTGATGTGTTTGCCTTGCCGTCCTACGCCAACGAGGGTGTGCCGCAGGCAATCCTGCAAGCCTTCGCCTGCGGCTTGCCGGTGGTGACCACCGAGGCCGGCGCGATCCCCGAAGTGGCGCGCGATGGCGCGACCGGGCTGATCGTCAAAATGCAGGATGCAGCGGCGCTGGCACAGGGGCTGGCGCGCCTGCTCGATGACGCCGCGCTGCGCGTGCGCCTCGGGGCCAATGCGCTGGCGCAGGCACAGGCACATCACGGCATCGACGCCATGCTCGACCGCATGGAAGCCGTGTTCATGCGCGCAGCGGGCAAGCTCAACTGAGTGCCCAGTTGATGCGAATCTGTGCCATGCGCGAGTTCGCCCAGCCATGAGCCGCCTGCCATCACGCCTTGCCGTGCTGCCGCGAGCAGCGCTCAACAGCTTGAAGCAACGCAAGCGGCCTGCGCAGATCAAGCGCGTGCTGATTGCGCACAACCTGCTGCTCGGCGACACCCTGATGCTTACTGCGCTGCTGGCGCGCCTGCGCCGCCACTGGCCCGATGCTGTCATCACGATGACGGTAGCGCCGGCCTTGATGCCGCTCTACGCCGGCCACCCCTACGGCGTCGAAGTGTTGCCCTTCGATCCGCACCGCGCCGCGACCACACGCCGCATCGTGCGCAGTGGCCCCTACGATTGGGCGCTGGTGCCGGGTGACAACCGCTACACCTGGCTGGCGCATGCGGCCGGCGCGGCCTGGGTCACCGTGCTCGACGAGCCGGGCCCCAAGCTGCGCAGCATGGTGGCGGATGAACTGGTGCCGTGGACAGATGCACCTGCTGCATTGGCAGACATCTTCGCCTCATTGGCAGGCGCGCGTCCCGGTCATGACTACGAGCATGACCACGACCGCATCGACGCCGAAGCGTACGAGGCGCAATACTGGCCCGCGCCTGCCTGCGTACCGTTCGACCGGCCGCGCGCACCCTACTGCGTACTGCATGTCGGCGCGGGGTCAACGCTGCGTCATTGGCCACCGGAGCGCTGGCGGCATCTCGCGGAGAGCCTTGTCCACCAAGGGTTTTCACCGGTATGGTCGGGCAGCGCACAGGATATTGCGCTGATTGCGCAGATTGACCCTGAACAGCGCTTTACCTCGACCGCAGGCAAACTGGATCTCGCCCAACTCTGGCATTTGTTGCAACTTGCCTCGCTGCTGGTCGTGCCCGACACCGGCATCGCGCACCTGGCCAAGATTACCGGCACGCCGACGGTATGCCTGTTTGGCCCCGGCTCTGATGTGCTGTTTGGCGCGGGCGCGTTCTGGCGCGATCACCCATTTGTATCGGTGATCGAAGCCGATTTTCCCTGCCGCGATCAGCGTACTTTATTTGGCCGCCGCATCGAGTGGGTGCGGCGCTGCCAGCGCAGCACCGCGCAGTGTGCGGCACCGGCCTGCATGCACGCGCTCGATGCGGAGCGCGTGATCGCGGCGTGTCAGTCCCTGCTCCAGCGCGCGACATGAGCGGCACCCTGCATTGTCACGTCATTAATTTGCAGCCACACCTCGGTGGTGCGGAGGTGTATACGATTTTTTTTACCCGCGCCATGCTGGCGAGCGGGCATCAGGTTTCGCTATACGTCAATCGTGCGGCAACCTGCTGGAGTGGTCTGGCGGCTGAAGGCCATGCCTTGCTCTCAGTGATTGCAGTAGCCGCTGACCTCGATATTCCCGCGCGCTTGCCGGCACGCGCCTGCATCCTCACGCACGGCCCGGTCAGCGCCGCGTTCGTCGCGGCAGTGCGCGGCAAGCATTTGCTCACCGGCTTTTGCCACATGCCGCTGGCCGGCCGGCGCGCGGGCGTGCTGGCGGACTATGACCTGGTGTTCGGCGTGTCCAACTACGTGATCTCGACCCTGCGGCCGGCAGGCATTGCGAACGTTTATCCCGAAGCACTATTGGGTGTCGCCGACTTTTCGCGCTTTGCCGCTGGCACTACCGATACCTTTCGTCAGGGCGCTCTGTATTCGTGGGATCAGCGCAAGTTTCGGGATCGCGTGCTGTCGTGGCTGGCACCGCTGGCGCGCGGCTTCACCCCACGTCCCGTGTATCAGCGCCGCGCGGGTTTTACGCTCGGCATCGTGTCCAACATCGGCCCGATCAAGCAGTTTGATGTGCTGTTCAAGCACATCGCGCCGGTGATCGCCGCGCGCCCCAATGTGAATATCGATGTGTATGGCAACGGCGCCTACCGTTCGGTGGCTGACCTGAAAATCGCCATGCAGCCGATTGCCGATCGCGTGCGCTTCTGGGGCCGGCAGGCCGACCCCAAGCCGCTCTATGCCTACTTTGACTGCCTGCTCTCGGGCTTGCCTGAGAAAGAAGCGCTGGGTCTCAATATCATCGAAGCGCAAATTCTCGGCACGCCAGTGCTTGCGGTGAATGCGCCGCCGTTTACCGAAACCGTGGCTGACGGGCAAACCGGCTATCTGTTTCGCGACCCGCGCGAAGACCATGGCGCGGATTTCGCACGCGTGCTTGACCGCGCCATGAGCGGGCCGCGCCTCGATCCCCGCAGCGCCTCGGCCCACCTCGCCCGCTTTTTGCCCGAAGCATTTCGCAGCCGCATCGACAGTCTGGTACAACACCTGCAAACCATGCTTTAACGCATTTTCCCGAGGAGAACATCATGAACCTGCCTATCAGCCGCTACCCGGTGCCCGAGATCAAGGACTTGCCCGACGACATTCGCACCCGCATTCTGGAGACGCAGGAGAAGGCCGGCTTCGTACCCAACGTGTTTCTCGCGCTCGCGCACCGTCCGGCCGAGTGGCGTGCCTTCTTTGCGTATCACGACGCGTTGATGCTCAAGGAGCACTCCGGCTTCACCGGCAGTCTTACAAAAGGCGACCGCGAAATGATCGTGGTCGTGACCTCGGGCCGCAATCAATGTATCTACTGCGTGGTCGCGCACGGCGCGATCCTGCGCATCTACGAAAAGAAACCGCAAGTGGCCGATCAGGTCGCGGTGAACCACCTCAAGGCCGACATCACGCCGCGCCAGCGCGCCATGTGCGACTTCGCGGTCAAAGTCACCGAGGAGTCCTACAGGATCGGCGATGCAGATTTCACCACCCTGCGCGCTCACGGTTTCAACGACGAAGACATCTGGGACATCGCCGCCATCGCCGCCTTTTTCGGACTTTCGAACCGTATGGCCAACCTCACTGCGATGCGGCCGAATGATGAGTTTTATTTGATGGGCAGAGTGCCGAAGCAGAAATAACGGCACGTACCATGGCGTGAAACCGTTGGTGCGGGCGGATCACCGGGTATCAATGCCGCGCAATCCGCTCCAGGAGCGGTTCTTGGTCAAGCCGGCGGGAAGCTTGAGGCGGTCTCAATCCCTTTTTGATCAGGGCTTCTTGCAGACATCAGGGAATTTTGAAATGACACGTCTTATCTTGTCTCAATCTTTTTGTCCAAACAGCGGTGATTCGATCAGGCGGCGAGCGGCAAGGGCAGTTGGAACCGGCCCTCGACGATGCCGCGCACGGTGATGTCTTCGTCGATCTCGTCCCAGCGCAGCGCCGCACCATCGAGGCGCAATTGGACCTGGCTCAATTGGACTTCGGTGGCGGCGTGAAGCAGGCGGAAACGGTCGGCGGGGAAACCGATTTGCCGGCCGTCGGTGAGTTCGAGGAACACCATGCGGCCTCTGCTCCAGGCACGCAGGGCGCGCGGATCGGTCTCAGTTGCGGAAGTGGTCATGCCATTTCTCCAGTAGGTCAGATTGGTGTTCGATGACAATGGATTCGATGCGCCGCAAGTCCACCGGGCTTACGCGTTGGCTGCGCGCAAGGCGCACCGGGTCGAGCCAGAATTTGCATTCGCCATCGCCGGTATCGACGTGAATGTGAGGAGGCTCGGCACCTTCATCGGAGTAAAAATGGAAGCGCCAGCCGGATAAGCGAAGTGCAGTTGGCATCTTTACGGGCGCAGTGCTTTGAGGAAGCCGAGCACTGCTTCGAAGTGAAGCCTGAAGTTGTTGAGGGCATGGGCATTGGTTGTGGCGGCAATGCAATCGCGGAACCATTTTTCGAAAGTGTCATCGACCAATCGCCTGCCTTTTGCATAGGCAACCTTGGCGTTAAGCATCTTGATGAACGCCTCATATTTCTTGAATTCCGCATCATTCCCATTGACCCGCTCCTGCCAGGAAACCGGTTCGTCATAAAAGCGGCGAATCTGGGTGGCTTTATTCATTTCGCCTCTCTGTTCTCTGTTGATGAAGGATTTGGCGAACTCTTCAGCCTCCTTGTTGAATAGCTCCGGCGATGGCGGCGTGGAACTCAGATTGATGGGCATTGGCACTCTCCTTGTTTCGAACTTTGAACCAAATTGTGCATGTTGTCATGCTTGGCAAGCTTGCCGCTCAATCCCGCTGCCGGTAAAGCAGGATCGATAGCGGTAGACGGTAAGCGGTGCGATGGGTGCGCATGGCACTACCGATTTCCGAGATGGCATCGCGCAACAGCGCTTCGCGCGCAGCTTTGGCATGTTCGCCGCCCCGCACCTGGTCACTGAGAAAGCGTGCGAGACGGTAGCGCAGTTGCGAGGCCCAGATCGCATCCTCGGGGCGCGCGCTCTGCGTGCGGCCGGGCAGTTGCAGCAGCGAGTAAGTGAGGCCGGTGGAAAAAGTGGCTTGGGCATCCCTGGAGCGTTCCATAAGCGCCTCCAGCTTGGGCAGCCGGATGTTCATCAGTTCGCGCCAACCCTGCCAGGTACACGTATGGCCCCACAGGTGCGCGGCATCCTTTGATTGCGACTGCACGGCTTTCTCTTGAAATGCTTTGGCTGTGGCCAATGCCGCTTCGGCCTTCTGCGCCAATTGCCGCAGGGGCGTATCGGGGTGGTTCATCACCATGCCAGCAGAAAATGTGATGCGCGGGTTGGCAACATTGTCTGCGAAACGTGCGCGCATTTCACCCGCGAGCCGGATGGTGGATTCCCACGGGCCGATCAGGAAAAAATCGTCCCCGCCCGCAAACACGGTGTAGGTGTTGCGAAAACGTTTGATGCCATCGCCGGTGTCGCCGTGTTCGCAATACCACAGCAGCCAGATCGCGAAGAAGGCGTTGATCTGCCGGGAGAGCGAGGCCATCTTTGCAAAGGTAGGTTCCTTCAGGCCGGTTTGCAGCAACTGGCCGAGGTTGTCAATGTCGCCTTTGATGGTGACCAGTGCAATCTCGCCTGCGTACTTGCCATCGTTATTCATATCTCGACCGTCTTCGCAGGCGATGGCGTGCAGCGTCTTGATGTTTCCCGGGGTGGTTTCACCGCGTGCCTCGTCACCAATCCGCTTGTAGCGACCGTGGTTCACCAGCGTCTGATCGGTTTCATTCCATACCGGCACATAGGCGTTGACGAAGCGCCGGGCTCAGGCATCCTAAGGCCAGTCTCTAGAATTTGCGCTGCCTCTAATGCCGCCTCTGCTAAGCCAGCGTCGGCAGCTCTGACAAGCAATGCGGCACCTTGTTCAGGATCTTTGGCGACGCCCTCGCCTTGCATGATCATCCGTCCGCACTGGTACTGGCCTTTCGGATAGTTATGCGTGGCACTAAGACTGTAATAACGGACGGCTTCACCTAAATTAATCGGCACACCGATGTCATAA
>JANNCZ010000036.1:0-1585 GCA_031387185.1 Burkholderiales bacterium | reverse complement strand
CGCGCCTGGATCGATTTGGCGAAACGCACGCCGGCATGAATTGCGTGATTGGAAAACTCGGAGCCGTCAATCGGGATCAGGATGTGCTTGAACATGGTCAACTCCTTGCGAATGCGTTCGGAACAATTGTTGTACTGGCGTCAAGACTACGCGCCGCCCCACTGCGGGAATTGACCCACGTCAAACCTGGCCCACATCAGCAACCGCTCAGGTCAAGGAGACGGTCTCGAGGTAATCAGGCACCGCGCAGGCCCAACCCAACTTTTCGCCGATGCGCAGGCGCAGCGCATCGGCCGCCGCCGGTTCGCCATGCACCAGATAGTTCTGGCGCGGCGGCGCGCGAAAGTTACCTAGGGCCTGTTAACACAAACGAAGTGCTTCGATGATCAAAGCGAAATGAATAAACGCCATGAACATCACGTCGAGCTTTTCGAATCTGGAGAAGATACGGCGAAACCCCTTGAGCCTGCGAAACAAGCGTTCGATCTCGTTGCGCCGCTTGTACATCTCCCGGTCGTATTCCCAAGGCTCAATCCGGTTCGACTTCGGCGGCACCACCGGGATGAACCCCAAGTCCAACGCCAACTGACGGGTTTCGTTTCCCTCATAGGCACGATCCATCAGCAGGTGAATCGGCCATTTGGGTTGGCCCAGTTTGCTCAGCAGTTGCCGCCCTTCGGCCGCATCGTGCGCCTGACCCGGCGACAGCGCAAACGTTATGGCCGTTCGCGCATCTGCGGCAACCATATGAATCTTGGTGGTCCAGCCGCCGCGAGACTTGCCGATGGCTTGCGGGCCGTTTTTTTTAGCGCACCGGTACCGTCCGGATGCACCTTCACCATGGTGCTGTCGAGCGACACAGCCTCGATCTTGATGCGCACGATCTGCTCCTGCTGCAACCGCTCGAACAAGCGGTCGAGCACGCCGCTCTTGCTCCAGCGGTTCATGCGGGTATAGATCGTGTGCCAATTGCCAAACCGCTTCGGCAGACCACGCCACTTGCAGCCTTGCTCGGTCACGTACAAGATGGCGTTTAGCACATCGAGATTGGTCAGACTGACATTGCCGCGCTGCGTCGGCAGGCAGTTGGCAATCCGTTCGTATTGGGTTTGGGTGATTTCCATGCCGCAATTTTCGCCCACTCAGTCCCATGTTGTCAATTAGTGTTAACACGCCCTAGCCACGCCAGCGTTTCGGCGTAATCTGCGTGCGAAGACAATGCGTCGATCTGGACCACCTCGGCACGGATCGGCACTTACTGGCCGTTAATATTGACACTGGCGGCTCCACAAACGTTGGCGGCACCCCGCGTGCCGCCCGCCTGGAATCCGGCGAACAACAGTGTGTTGCACGCGTCGCCGGCAAACCGCTTGATGTGGTGCAACACGCGTCCGCCGGTGGCCATGCTGCTGGCCGAGATGGCGGTCATGACGAGGCTCTGGTGAGGGGGGCGGCCACGATGCTGGCGGCACACGCCCATCTTGTACACAGCAAACGTTACGCATTTGATCCATGTCAATCGATCACGAGTGAGGGCGCATAGGATGGCCGTATCGCGCTCGCTCAATCACGACATCGCGGGGGA
>JANNCZ010000025.1:0-25153 GCA_031387185.1 Burkholderiales bacterium | reverse complement strand
AGCGCAGCCGACGCCATCGCTGCCACGCTCGAGTTGGCACAGGCCGCCGAAACCCTTGGCTACCAACGCTTCTGGCTCGCCGAGCATCATGGCCTGCTGAGCCTGGCGGACCCCTGCCCGGAAATTTTGCTGGCACGCATCGGCTCATTGACGAAGAAGATTCGCATTGGTACCGGCGGCATTCTGTTGCCGTACTACGCGCCTTTCAAGGTGGCCGAGCAGTTCCGCATGCTCGAAACTTTGTTCCCCGGCCGGCTCGATCTGGGCATTGGGCGCGCGCCTGGCGGGGACTTGAAAACTGCGCGCGCGGTAAGCGGCTGGACTACAGGAGGCGCCTACGATGGCGCTGAGCGCTTCGCGGAGCAGGTGGCGGAACTGATTGCGCTGCTCGACGGCGCGCTGCCGCCGGAGCACCCCTATGCAGAAGTCGCGTTGCAACCCGATGCGCCCACCGCACCGCAAATCTGGGTGCTGGGGTCGAGCGATTACGGCGGTGCGCTCGCTGCGCATATGGGCTTGCGCTTTGCGTTTGCACATTTCATCAATGCGTTCAGCGGGCAACCGGTGGCGCAGGCGTATCGCCACCATTTCAAACCAGCACCGCATGTGGCAAGCACGCGCGGCG
Source organism: Burkholderiales bacterium (assembly GCA_031387185.1). Classification (GTDB taxonomy): domain Bacteria; phylum Pseudomonadota; class Gammaproteobacteria; order Burkholderiales; family JAEUOS01; genus CANJDH01. Next base: position 24,528 of record JANNCZ010000025.1, on the reverse strand, counting down.
CGGTGTCGCCGGTGCCGCATCTGGCGATTGCCGTGTTTGCAATTTGCGCGGACACGCAGGCCGAAGCGGACATCTATGCGCAGGCAGTGGACGTGCGCCGGGTGCAGATGGCCTATGGCATCAACGCGCCGATTCCATCACTCGAAGAAGCGCGCACCCGCGCGGCGCATTTCTCCGAACGCGACCGCATGGTGATCGAACGCGAACGCCCGCGCGCCATCATTGGCACACCGGACTTCGTGGCCGACCGCATCGCCGAATTGGCCGAGTTGTTCGTGGCGGACGAAGTAGTGGTCTTGAGCGTGGCACCGGACTACGGCGTGCGGCTCAAATCCTACGAATTGCTGTCACGCAGCATACCGCCTGCGGGCTAACCCTGTGCCGCGATGTGGCGTGAATGTAGTGCTTACTTAAGAGGGAAATTGGGCGCGAATCGCATGGGGATGCGCGCTTTTAGACGCTGCACTCGACAGGTGTATATTGACAAAAATGATGCTTTGCAGTATATTTCATATAGTGAAATATCGTTTTGTTTAATGAGATTTCGTGAACACTTGAGGAGCCGCACGCCATGAACGCCCCGCAATCGATCTACGCCCCCGGCATTGAAATCACCGCGCCAATTAGCCCGGCGTTTGCCGAGATACTTACGCCAGAAGCACTGCTGTTCATCGCGAAACTGCAGCGTGGCTTTGGTGTGCGCCGTGCCGAGTTGCTCGCTTCGCGCGCGACGCGCCAGCAGGATTGGGATGCCGGCAAGCTGCCGGATTTTCTACCCGAGACCGCGCACATTCGCGCGGATGACTCGTGGCGTGTGAACGCTTGCCCCGCTGACTTGCAGGATCGCCGCGTGGAGATCACCGGCCCGGTCGATCGCAAGATGGTGATCAACGCGCTCAACTGCGGCGCCAACACCTTCATGGCGGACTTCGAAGATTCGAACACACCAACCTGGACCAACCAGATCGAGGGCCAGATCAATCTGCGCGACGCGATTCGCCGCAGTATCAGCTTTACCAATGAAGCGGGCAAGTCGTATTCGTTGAATGAGAAGACTGCCGTGCTGATCGTGCGTCCGCGCGGCTGGCATCTGGACGAGAAGCACATGCTGGTTGACGGTGCGCCGGTGTCAGGCGGCATTTTTGATTTTGGCTTGTATTTCTTTCACAACGCGAAAGAACTGATCAAGCGTCACAGCGGCCCCTACTTCTACATCCCGAAGATGGAGTCGCATCTGGAAGCGCGTTTGTGGAACGACATTTTTTGCATGGCGCAAGATGATCTTGGAATTCCGCGCGGCACCATCAAGGCGACGTGTCTGATCGAGACGTTGCTCGCGGCGTTCGAGATGGACGAAATATTGTATGAGATGAAGGAACACTCGGCGGGGCTGAACGCCGGCCGTTGGGACTACATCTTTGGGGCGATCAAAAAGCTGCGCATGAACAAGGATTTTTGCCTCGCCGACCGCGCACAGGTGACCATGACTGCACCCTTCATGCGCCCCTACTGCCTGCTGTTGGTCAAGACCTGCCACAAGCGCGGCGCGTTTGCGATGGGCGGCATGGCGGCGCAGATTCCGATCAAGAACGACGCAGCGGCCAACGACGCGGCGATGGCGCGCGTCAAGGCAGACAAGCAGCGCGAAGCGACCGATGGCTATGACGGCACATGGGTTGCACACCCTGGCCTGGTCGGCATTGCCAAGGCCGAGTTTGATGCGGTAATGAAATCGGCAAACCAGATTTCGCGCCAGCGTGATGATGTGAATGTGGTGGCCAAAGACCTGCTCAACTTCGGCCCGGAAGGTCCGATCACCGAAGCAGGGTTGCGCATGAACATCAACGTCGGCATTCAGTACATCGGCTCCTGGCTTGGCGGCAATGGTTGCGTGCCGATCTACAACCTGATGGAGGATGCGGCAACGGCAGAGATTTCACGCTCGCAAATCTGGCAGTGGATTCGCAGCCCGAAAGGCAAGCTCGACGATGGCCGCAAGATCACCCGCGAGATGCTGTCGTCGATGGTGCCGCAGGAGTTGCCGAAAATTCGTGAGTACCTCGGTGATGCCGGCTGGGCATTGGGCAAGTATGAGGAAGCGGCGAAGATGTTTGAGCAGATGTGCCTTGATGACAACTTCGTTGAGTTTCTGACGCTGCCGGCTTACGAGCGCATCGACTGAGCAGAGGCTGCTGCAGGCGAGCTTGGCTGGTGCAAGGCACAAGGTGTAAGGGCTGGTTTTCAATTGACCTTGCCCCGCTGAGGCGCACGCAGAGCGGATTCCAGAGGATTGTGGCCTGAAACCCTTGGCCACCAAGGGTTCTGGAGCACCTCATATTTTTCGGATGGTACTGCCGCTACAATTGCGGCATGATGTCGCCCATCCACTATCGCATTGCTTGCGCGCATCCCGGCGCGCATCTATTTCGCATCACCCTGACGATTGCCGAGCCTGATCCGGGCGGTTGTGTGGTCTCGCTGCCGGTGTGGATTCCGGGCAGCTACATGATCCGCGAGTTTGCGCGAAACGTCGTCACCATAGGCGCGCGCAGTGGCCGCCGTGCCGTCACCCTTACCAAGCCCGACAAGCACACTTGGCGCGCAGCACCGTGCACAGGCGTGCTCGTCATCGAGTACGAGGTTTACGCTTGGGATCTGTCGGTGCGCGCCGCGCATCTCGACGAGACGCATGGGTTCTTCAACGGCACCAGCGTGTTTCTGCGCGTGCACGCACAGGAGACGGCGGCGCACGCGGTGGACATCGTGCGTCCAGCGGGCCGCGGCTATGGTGCGTGGCGCGTTGCAACGTCATTGCCGCGCGCGCTTGGCACGACGGCCTATGGCTTTGGCGGCTACCAGGCTGAGAGCTACGATGCGCTGATCGATCATCCGGTCGAAATGGGCACGTTCACGCTGGTCGAGTTTGCTGCTTGCGGTGTGCCGCATGCAGTGGCGATTTCCGGCCGGCACGATTGCGACAGCGCGCGCCTCGCTGCCGATTTGACGCGCATTTGTGAAGCGCAGATTCGTCTGTTTCACGGTGCGCGTGCTGCGGCAAAGGACGCGCCTTTTGCGTCCTATCTGTTTCTCGTGCTGGCAGTGGGCGACGGTTATGGCGGCCTTGAACACCGCGCGTCGACGGCGCTCATCTGTGCGCGCAATGATTTACCGCACGCGGGTCTCAAAGAGACCAGCGAAGGCTACCGCACCTTTCTCGGTCTGTGCAGCCACGAATACTTTCATGCGTGGAACGTCAAGCGCATCAAACCGTCAGCCTTCACGCCCTACGACCTGACACAAGAGAACTACACGAGCCTGCTGTGGGCCTTCGAGGGTTTCACGTCTTACTACGATGATTTGATGCTGCTGCGCGCGGAGGCGATTTCGCAGAAGGAGTATCTCGACCTGCTGGCCCGTACGATTCGCCAGGTACTGCGCGGGACAGGACGCAACAAGCAGAGCGTGGCCGAGTCGAGTTTTGATGCGTGGATCAAGTACTACCGGCAGGACGAGAACGCGCCCAATGCCATCGTGAGCTACTACACCAAGGGTGCGCTGGTGGCGTTGTGTCTCGACCTCATGTTGCGCGCCGGTACGCGCGGGCAGCGCTCGCTCGATGATGTCATGCGCTTGTTGTGGCGCGAGTACGGCATACACCAGACTGGTGTACCGGAGGATGGCATCGAGCGTGCGGTGCTGTCCGTAGCCGATACGGCGGCGGGTACTGCAGCGGACACTGCGGCAGATATTCGGGCAGGGAATGCAGCGGGCACCGCAAGCACTACCGCAGGCGCGCAGGCGCTACGCCGGCAGCTACGGCTCTTCTTTCGCAACGTCGTGGGCGGAACCGCGCCACTGCCTTTGCCACAACTTCTCAAAGAGGCAGGCTTTGCCCTGGATGTGCGCGTCGGCAGCGGCGCCGGCTTGGGGATACGCACGACTGCGGCTGCCGATGGCGTGAAGCTGACCCACGTGCTTGACGGCGGCGGCGCGCAGGCGGCTGGCCTGTCGGCGGGCGATGTGATCGTTGCAGTGGATGGACTGAAGGTAACCCAGCCCGTATTCGATCAACATCTGGCGCGCAAACCCGCTGGCGTGTCAGTCGAGGTGCATGCCTTCCGGCGCGACGAACTCATCTGCCGCCAAGTGCGCGTTGGCAGTGCCGAAATTGAGGTAACGCTGGTGGCCGCCACGCAAAAAATGGGTGCGGGCAAGGGCCGCCCGAGGACTGCGCGCGCTGCGGCTTGACAATGCGTCTCCGCACCAGCACGCGGCACGTCGGCGTGGTGGCAACAAACCGCTAGAGAACAACGCCCGGAATCTTGGACAAATCGACATCGTCGATCTGTTCAGGATTCATGAATTGCTCGGCGTATTTGAGATAGACCTTCTCGCGGATGAACACGTCAAACAAATCCGGGTCAACGTGCCCGTTGAGCTTGAACTTGCCCAGAATGTCGAGTGACTCGGTCAGGGTCTTGCCTTTTTTGTAGGGGCGGTCACGTGCGGTCAACGCTTCGAAAATATCGGCAATGCCCATGACGCGCGCCTGCACGCTCATCTCATCACGCTTGAGGCCCTTGGGGTAACCCTTGCCGTCCATGCGCTCGTGGTGGCCACCGGCATACTCGGGCACATTCTTGAGATGCTTGGGCCACGGCAACTCTTCGAGCATCTTGATGGTGGCCACGATGTGATGGTTGATGATCTGGCGCTCATCCGCGGTCAAGGTACCGGCACGAATCGTGAGGTTTTTCAATTCCTCGTCCGTGAGGAAACTGCTTTCGACGCCGTTCACATCGCGCCAGCGGTAGGCGGCAATGCGGTTGACGCGCGCGATGTCATCTTCTTTCATGAACTCGCCGCCGACGTTGGCTCGGCGCAAAAACTCGCGGTCGCTATCCAACTCGGCCGTGCGCGCATCGGCTTCTGCCTGCGTCATCTGCCCCTTCAGCACTGCAATTTCAAGATCGCGTTTGAGCACTTCGAAGCGCGTATCCACCAAATGAACGCGGTCAAAAATGGTTTCGAGCTTGGTGGACTTGTCGACCACATGCACCGGTGTGGTCACCTTGCCGCAATCGTGCAACAGGCCGGCGATCTTCAACTCATACCGGTCACGATCCGTCATGGTGAAGTCTTTGAGCGGCCCTACCGTAGTCTGATTGACGGCCTCGGCCAACATCATGGTGAGCGTCGGCACACGCTGACAGTGGCCGCCGGTGTAGGGTGATTTTTCGTCGATGGCGGTGTTCATCACGTTGATGAACGACTCGAACAGTTGCTCTAGCTGCAGGATCAGATTGCGATTGGTGAGCGCGATTGCCGCTTGAGAGGCCAAGCTTTCGGCAAGGCGCTGGTCGGCATCGGAAAACGTGGTGACGCCGCCGGTGACCGGGTCCTTGCGATTGAGCAATTGCAGCACCCCGATGATTTCGTTCTCATGATCGCGCATCGGGATTGTGAGAAACGAGGTCGAGCGGTAGCCGGTCTTCTTGTCGAACGCGCGCGTACCGTTGAAATCGAAGCCCTCAGCCGTATAGGCATCGGCAATGTTGACCGTGTCGCCGGTGAGCGCCGCGTAGGCCGCCACCATGTTGCGATTGGGGCTGCCGTCCTCGGCGTAGAGCTTGATCGGATAAAAGGTGATCGGGTTGCCCGACGTGCCGCCCAAGCGAATGTTGAGGGTGTCGTTGAGCAGGATTTCAAATGTCAAGGTGTCGCCATCGGCTACCCGATACAGGGTGCCGCCATCCGCATTGGTGATGTGTTTGGCCGCGTTGAGAATCTTGTCGAGCAGTGCATTGATATCACGCTCCTGCGACAGGGCCGCACCCACCGCATTGAGCTGCTCAAGCCGCTTAAACAGATCCTCGACAGAAACTGCAGACATCGTTTACTTGATGCAGACCGTGCGAACCTGTTTGAGATCGGTCAAGCCAATCAGCACTTTTTCCATGCCGTCCATCTTGAGGGTGTTCATACCCTCTTCGACGGCGCAGACAAACAGCTCTGCGACCCGTGCACGCTCCTGAATCATTTTCTTGATGCGCTCTGATGCGATCATGAGCTCGTGCAGACCGGCGCGACCGCGATACCCGGTGTTGGAGCACTTGTCGCAACCCTTCGAGCGGAACATGGTCAGCTTGCCGTCCTTGCCATACTCGGTCATCCAGCGGTCATACAACTTCTTGAACGAGCCTTGCGCATCGGCTTTCCAGGCCGGTGTCTTGACCAGTTCTTCGGCGTACTCCGTGATGAACGATTTGAGTTCACCAGCCTCGGGATGATAGGACTCCTTGCAGTCGCCGCACAGGCGCTTGGCCAGCCGCTGCGCGAGAATGCCGAGAAGCGCGTCGCCGAAGTTGAACGGGTCGCAGCCCATGTCAAGAAGCCGGATCACTGCCTCCGGCGCGCTATTGGTGTGCAGGGTGGCGAACACCAAGTGACCAGTGAGCGAAGCCTCAATGCCGGTGCCGGTGGTCTCGGCATCGCGCATTTCGCCGACCATGATGATGTCCGGGTCCGCACGCAAGAAGGCCTTCATCACCACCGCAAAATCGAGCCCGGCCTTTTTGTTGACCTGCACCTGGCGCAAGCCCTTTTGCGTAATCTCGACCGGGTCTTCCGCCGTCCAGATTTTGGTGTCGGGCGTATTGAGAAAGCCGAGCACCGAGTGCAGCGTGGTGGTCTTGCCGGAGCCGGTCGGGCCGCACACGAAAAATAATCCGTAGGGCTTGCTGACGGTTTTCTTGAGGTTGTCGTTGTTGTATTTGGTGAGACCGAGCTTGTCGATTGGGATTGGCTCACCGGCCGCCAGAATACGCATGACCACGTCTTCCACACCGCCCTGGGTCGGGATGGTTGCGACACGCAATTCGATGTCGAGCGGACCAAATTTCTTGAACTTGATCTTGCCGTCCTGCGGCCTGCGCTTCTCGGAAATATCAAGATCGCACATGATCTTGAGCCGCGCGGCGATAGCGGCCCGATAACTTGCCGGAATTTCGATATAAGGCATCAGCGAGCCATCTTTGCGGAAGCGGATCTCAGTCTTCGCTTTGCCGGGATAAGGCTCGATGTGAATGTCCGATACGCCCATGTTGTAGGCATCGACAATGATTTTGTTGACCAGTTTCACCAATTCGTTATCGGCGGCAGCATCCACATCATCCGCTGAATTGCCAAGCGAATCGACCGATTCGTCCTCGTCCATGCCTGACAACAGGTCATCAATCGAGCTGCTATCGGCCACGTCGCCGAACAAGGAAGTGAGCGTCAACTTGAATTCCTGGCGCGTCGTCACGCGGAACACAATTTTTGACGCGCGCGGAAACACGTTGGTGACAATGCGTGAGCTCTTGACGCGCTCCGGGTCGAGGCACAACACGACCAGACCTTCTTTGGTGTCGTCGATCGGCACCCATTCGCTTGATTCAACGTAGTCACGCTTGAGATTCTTGAGCAAATCAACCGGCTTGATGCGATCGGCCTTGAACGCCTCGTAGGGGACTCCAAAAAACTTCGACAACGCTGCGCCAAGTGCGGGAAGCTTGACCTGAAACTCTGAAATAAGAATGTCTTCGATGTCGGTACCCTTGCGGCGCGCCGAGCGCGTAGCGAGATCAAATTCCTGCGCCGACAGCACGGCATCAGCTACCAAATAGTCGTACTTTGTCTTGACCGGTTGCGCGGATTTCTGGCGCTGGCGAAATGCAATGGCAAGCGTCTGGGTAAGCGCACCGACGCCTTCCTCTTCGAGCGTGCCAAACGGCTGACCGGACTTGTTGTTGATGATTTGGACGACGCCGATAAGCTCGCCGGCCTGGGCATCCACCACTGGCGCCACCAGCATCTGTTTGGTTCGGTATCCCGTGCGCTTGTCAACCTCCTGCAAAAAACGCAAGTTCGGATTGTGCGACTTGAGCTCAACCTCGTCGTAAACGTCCTTCAGATTGGTAATCTTGCGCGACAACGCCACATAGCCCGCAATACTTTGCTCCGCAATGGGAAGTTTGAGATCCTTGAATGAATTGAGGCCGGTCTTGACCTTCGAGACAATCGAGGCCTTGTCTTCGCCAATCGAGTAAATAGTCAGGCGGTCTGCATTGAACAGATTGCAGATCTCCTGGCTGACTTCCAGCATGATTTCATCGACATTGCTCGTCGCATGAATCCGGTTGGTGACGGTCTGCAAGTTTTTCTGAAAGTTCAGTTTCAGATTGACATCCGGCCCCTGGGTGGCCGGTTTGGGACTCAAGACTGCACTCATATAAACCTCACGCGGTGAAGACTGCAACTACACCTGAAACGAGCTATTGAACCGATTGAATTGCGCCGCTGCTTTTCGCGGTCCACAGGCCACCATCCAGCAAGGCGACCCGAAAGCCCCGGTGCGCCAGCAGGAACGCTGCTGCCGCACTGCGCCTCCCACTCTGACAATACACCAAGTACTCGCGCGCCTTGTCGAGTACGGAAAACGCGTTTCGAATCTCCGCAAGCGGCACGTTGATCGCGCCTGCCATGCGGTCGTACTGGTACTCGGACGGGTAACGTACATCGAGCCATTGCGCACCCGCTGCGGCCTTGGCCGTCGCTGCGGCCATGGAAATCCGGTTAAGCAGCGGCTCTTTGAGCAGGGCAATGAAATCCTGCTTGGCAAGACGCAGCAATACGCCGTCGAGCTTCATGGCAACCGATGCATTGCGCTTCGCTTCTGACACCAGCGCTTCCTCGCCAAAAGCATCACCGCTCTTGAGTTCAGCCAAGGTAACGATGACACCGCCCACCGTACGGGTCACTTGCGCACGGCCTGATTCGATCACGTAGTAGTAATCCCCCTCATCACCCTCGGAGATAACCCGCTCGCCAGCCTTCGCTTCCACGCGCTCAAACCGTTTGAGCAACTCGCCAATGTGAGCCGGCGGGAGATTGGCAAACGCACCCGATTGCAAGTTGCGCACGCTGAAGACACCCGACATCACGTTCCAGCTGGGAGGCAATGCATTCTTGCCATCGACCACAGCTGCGCCATTGCCAAGCGTCTGAAATCTTCCCGTGCGGGTGGAGTCAAACGCCGCCAGTTGATCCCAGGTCAGCATGATGTCCAGCAGGTCGTGATCGATCCTGATCAGTTGTGCGTCAGACAGCGCCTTCGCGCCCACCACCCCAGAATCGCGTTTGACGGCATTGCGCGCAGCTGGCGATCCTCCCCTGAGGATTTCCTCCATCCCGTCAGCCAATGTCAGCATCAAGTCACCTGCCACGAGGAATGACATCTGCTCACCCGGCGCGCGCGCGCGGAACAGATCCATGCCTGCGGGAATGCTTTCGACGTAACACAATTCGGAAAACTCCTTCAGGCGCGCGTCCGACAGGGTAGAGAGCGGTTCGAACCGGCGCAGCACCTCGACAGAAACAACGCTCATGTCTGCTCAAAACTCAAAAATCTGGCCATTCTGGAGCATGCGCGGCTTGTAGTCACCGGCAAACTCTTCGATTTCCTGCATCGTCAGTTCAATCTCGCCCGGCTTAAGGTGGGTAATGAAAATTTCCGCGCTACGCTCGAGCTTGCCCAGCTCTTCCGCGAGCAAACTTGGACAGAGGTGTTTCGACGCTATCGCAAGCTGGCGCTCCCGGTTGCAGAACGCTGTTTCGATAATCAGATACTTGAGATCCGGAATCCGGTTGACCACTTTCCAGAGCGGATCGTTGGTGAAGGTATCCCCAGAAAACACCAGACTCGCCTGCCCGCTATTGATCTGATACCCCACCGCGGGCACCGTGTGGTTGGCGGGCAATACCGTTAGATTGCGGCCGCCGAGCGAAATCGTTTGACCTTCCTTGATCTGCTCGTAGCGCATGAACGGCTTTTCCGCAGTGGGAATCGCCGTGAAGTCAGGCCACACGCTCCAGTTGAAAATGTGCTTCTTGAGCGTATCAAGCGTTTCTTCTATCGCATAAATCGTAATTGGGCGATCTCGCATCGCACCCACCGTGTCGACAATGAACGGAATTGTCGCGATGTGATCCAGATGGGAGTGCGTAAGGAATATGTGATCGATCATCGACATCTCAGTCAGTGAAAGATCGGTCACGCCGGTACCTGCGTCAATCAGCACATCATTGTCGAGACGCAAAGAGGTGGTGCGCAGGTGCTTGCCGCCGATTCCACCGCTGCAGCCGAGAACTTTGACTTTCATCGCACTGGGCCTGTCATTTCTCGTCAAAGTTGGTCACGCCGTCCCAATTCGGACCCGGCGGATTATTGCGATAGTGAACTGCGCGCTTGGCGTACATCTCATACAGGTAGCAGTCAGGATTAATACGCTGCAGATTGAGCAGTCCAACCTCCACTTGATCCCACTGCTGCCCGCGATAGGCCTTGAGCGTATCTCGCCAAAGTTTGATTTCATCTTTCAGTTTCTTGTCTGCCTCGGCCTCCAGGCAGAGCGGCTCGAATATCGCGACCGGGTCGTTCCGGCCTTTTACACGAATCCGATCAAGCTCACGATACAAAAAATCCTTGACGATCTTTTCAGTGTTTTCACCCACCATGACGCCCACGCCGTATTCCTTGGTACGCCCCTCCAGGCGCGATGCCAAATTGACCGGGTCACCCATCACAGTGTAAGCCTTGCGCACCTTGGAACCCATGTCACCAACGCGGACATGCCCCGAGTTAAGGCCGATGCCTATTTTGAGATCGGGCCATCCTTTGGCAATGAATTTCTGCCGCAATTGCGTGCAAGCCACCTGCATTTCCAACGCACTCAAGACAGCCTGACGTGCGTGCTCCGGATCCGGGACCGGTGCCCCCCAAAACGACATGATGCAATCACCAATGTACTTGTCCAGCGTTCCACGGTGCTTCGAGATGATTGCTGACATCGTGGTCAGAAACTCATTGATGTAAAGCGACAGGTCAGCCGCAGAAAGACTCTCCGAAATGGTGGTGAATCCGCGCACATCGGAAAACAGAATAGTGAGGTCAGCTTCCGTCGGCTCCATGCTGTATTTTTCGGGATCACGCGCCATTTCGTCGACCAACTCAGGCGGTACATACTGGCCAAACAACTCGGTGAACTGGCGTTTGCTGCGGCTCTCGACAAAATAGCCATACGCCATGTTTAGTGTAAACAAGGCGGTGGTCATCAACAGTGAGGCTGCAAGCGGAATGACGATATCCGCCTGCGTATAGACGAAGTAGTTCAAGCCCATGATCAACAACATCGCCGCCAGCGCGACGATGGTTGCTCGCAGGGGCGAGAGAAACGGCATCAGTATCGCAAGTGTCACGCCACCCAGCAAGAGCAGAACAACTTCTGCGCCGACAACATACGCAGGCTTTTCCTTGAACGACTGAGACATCATTCCCGAAAGCAGGTTGGCGTGAATTTCCACGCCTGGGTAGGCTTCTCCCGCCGGGGTGGAACGCAAGTCTTTCAAGCCAGGCGCCGTGGTACCCATAATGGCGACTTTGCCCCGCAGCTGCTCTTTGGGCACTTTCCCGTCCCATACGTCCCCAAGAGAGATATACCGGAACGTCTGCGGCACCATCTCTTTGGTTTTTACGTCCAGCCGGGCTGGGCCGCCAAGGCCGTGATAGGGTACTAGTGCACTGGCCGTTCTATCCACCGGGATCCGCGCGATGCGATTCCCCGCCTTTAACTCCAGCCACTCCATTCCGGAATAGGCCTTGGACAGGAAGCGTTCGGGCGGATACCCTGGTTCAATTTTGGGCGAGCCGAGCATCGCACGAAACATCGCGAGTGAGAGGGATTCGTAGTATTGCCCTTCGTACTCCAACAACATAGGCACCCGCCGCACAACACCATCGAGGTCTAACACCGGGTTGAAAAAGCCGGCCGACAGCGCTGTTTTTTGAAATTGCGGCAGGTTTCCACCGTAACCGTTCCAATTGAACCATTCGATGGAGCGATTCTTGAAGTGATCCTTGGGGAACACAGGAGCGGGAAGTACGCCACTTTTTTCAGCGCTTTCCTCGCTCGACAGGTAATACCCCAACACCACCGGCTTGCCTGCGATGGCCTTGGCAAATTGATCGTCAAAGTCGAGCGAGGGCCGAATCTGCTGTAGCTTCGCTTGGAACTCCGGCACATCCTTAAGTTCTTCCTTGGCCAGGCTTTCCAGCTTGCCGAGACCGGAACTGGTGTCAGGCTCGGCGAACACTATGTCAAAGCCGATCAATGCTACGCCGTAATCATCGTTCCCGCTGCCCAGAAGTTTGTTCATGAGCGTAGCCATCTTATCGCGGTTCCACGGCCAGCGCCCGAGTTTGCCCAGACTCTTCTCGTCGATATCCAGAATAACGATGCGCTCGTCGAGCTTGCGCGGCATCGTCAGCCGCAGGCGCGCATCGTAGATGATCGCGTCAAGCTGGCTAATCAAGCGAATATTGAATACCTCGGCAGCGTGCGCGAGGAAAATCAGAAGCACCGCGATGCCGAGGCTGATCCGGACGATATGCTGCTTCAAGCCGAGTCTCCCGATCAAATCTTTCGCAAGCGTGAGCGCCAACCCACGCTGATGTGAAAGTTACTTGTAGAAAAACTCCATCTTGGTACCGGCAATTTCGATCACGTCGTGATCGTTAAGCGGATGCGCCTGCGCGTCGAGCGTCTTGCCATTGACTACAGGAAAACTCGCGCCCTCGACGTGGGTGATGAAAAATCCCTGCGGGCGGCGCGTGATCACCGCAACCTGCACGCCCGGCTTACCCAATGTGGTGAGCGCTTTGGTAAGGATCAACTCCTTGCCCACGTTGGCACCGGACAGCAACTGGATAGCTCCTTGGCGAGCCGGAATGGCGGGGCTGGCAGGTACTGGTGCCGGTGCTGCGGGTGCAGGCGCACCGCCAGGATTCTTGACGGTACGGTCATCTTCTCCTTTGGCGGCAGCCGCCGGTGCAGGCGCTGCTTTTGGCATCGCGCCGGGACGCAGCACCATGGTCTTCTCAAAATCAGCTGCAGCCGCCACCTTGGGCGCTTCGTTAATGTATTTGAGTTTGTACTTGCCGAGTTCAATGACGTCATTGGGCTGCAAAAAATGTTTCTTGATCGGCTGCCCGTTCACCAGCGTGCCATTGGTCGAACCCAAGTCTTCCAGAAAAGAATCATTGAGTATCGTCACGATCACCGCATGCTCGCCCGACACCGCCAGATTGTCGATCTGGATGTCGTTGTGCGGCTTGCGCCCGATGGTCGTGCGCTCCTTGCTCAAGTTGATTTCCTTGAGTACCAAGCCGTCCATGCTGAGAATTAGCTTTGCCATAGCCCGATCCTTTTTCGTTCGCGTATTCGCGTATTTTCGTTACCAGCTAGTTTACTTGAACCATCCCAAAAACTTGCCGAACAGCCCCTTCGCCGCCGGGTATTCCTTCAATATCTTCACGAGGAGCACAGATACGTTATCACGCCCGCCGTTGTCATTCGCCATTTGAACCAGCTGTTGAGCTGCCAGTGTGAGATTGCCGCCCAGCGTCTCCAACGTCAGGCCAATCTCAGGGTCTTCGACCATATCGGACAACCCATCCGAGCACAGCAGATAGATATCTCCGGCCTGCGTGTCGTAGTCATGGACTTCCGCGTCCACCGTCGGATCGATGCCAAGCGCACGCGTCACCAGATTTTTGTTTTGCGAATGCTTGGCTTCTTCTTCCGTGATCATGCCGCTGTCAATCTGCTCTTGCAGCAGCGAGTGGTCACGAGTCACTTGCGAAAACTGACCGGCGCGAAAACGGTAGAGGCGCGAATCGCCAATATGCGCCACAGTGATCTTGTTGTCGTAGAACACGGCCATCACCAAAGTCGTGCCCATGCCAGCATACTGCGGCTGCGATTGCGATGCCGAAAAAATGGCAGTGTTCGCCTTTGTAATTTGCTCGCGCAGCAGCCGTGCCGCTGCTGTGTGCGCTTCCGCACCGTGCTCATCAGCCTCAAACGGTGGCGTACTGGTCAGCACTTGCTGGAGTTCGGTCATCAGCACAGTGGTCGCCATGCCGCTGGCTACTTCACCTGCGTTATAGCCCCCCATGCCATCCGCAAGAATGGCCAGGCCGTAACGAACGTCATTGGCGATCGAATCTTCGTTGTGCGAACGCACCATACCTGGGTCGGTATGGCCAACGATCTCAATCGCGTCAGCTAGGCTCATTTGGCATTCCTAGAGTGAAATATCAACATCATCGGCCTTACCCGGCGCAGGCTTTGGAGCCCCCGCGGCAGGCAGGATCGCCGTTTTGTCGGCATCGGCAACTGCTGTTGCCACCGCACCACCTGCTGCGGCCGCAACCGTTGGTGCCTGCATCTGGACTGTGCCGCCGGCGTGCGGATTGGGTGCCTGCGGCGCAGCTGGTGCGACCGGACGCGGTGGCGGCGGCGCCGGAATGTTCATGCCGGTGGAACCTGCCGCTTGCTCGCCAAACGGGCGCAACGCCGCAGCCAGCTCCTCGCCGGTCTGATAGCGCTGATCCGCATCCTTGGCCATGGCGCGCACCAGCACTGCCGCCAAGCCTTCCGGAATCGCCGGATTGAGCGTACGGATATCCGCCGCATCTTCATTGGCAATCTTGAACATCAACTGCGCCATCGAGTCACCGACAAAAGGCAGGTGCCCCGTCAACATTTGATAAATACTCACTGCCAAGGAGAACAGGTCGGAGCGGCCATCCACCTTTTTGCCCGACAGTTGCTCCGGTGACATGTAAGACGGGGTTCCCAGCACCATGCCGGTCTTGGTCTTGGAGGAGTCAGTGACACGCGCAATGCCGAAGTCCGCCACCTTGGGGTTATCGCCCTCCAAGTCGTACATGATGTTGGCTGGCTTGATGTCACGATGCACCACATTCTGGCGGTGTGCATAGCCAAGCGCATCCGCCACTCGAGCAAAGATAGAAACCACGCGCGACATCGGCAACAGAGCTTCGGCCTTGGTGTAGGGCACCAAGTCTTGCCCCTTCAACAATTCCATCGCGATGTAGCAGAGATCGTGCTCATCGCCTGTGTCATAAATCGTGACGATATTTTGATGATTGAGCCGGCCTGCCGTCTCAGCTTCGCGGAAGAAACGCTCCTTGGCTTCGGTGAGTTCATCGGCCTCAAACTCCGCAGATAACGCCATGGTTTTGATCGCTACGGCACGGCCAATTTTCGGGTCTTTACCCAGATAGACCACGCCCATCGCGCCCTTGCCGAGTTACTTCTCGATCTGATAGCGGCCCAGCATGGGCTTCTCGCCTTGACCCGCCGCGTCCAGAATACTGGCATTTGTGCGCCCGCCACCGCCACCCAGCATGACAGTCTCTGACAGGTTCTTGGCGCGCGCGATCTTCTGCTCCAGATCCTTGTACTTCGGATCATGCGAATGCATGTACTCGTATACGGATTGCGCCTTGTTGAACTGCCGTTTGCGCTCGAAATCGAGCGCCAGGTTGTAGAGGTTTTCCATCAACGGGGTGTCGGGCGGCACCTTGCGGAACTTATCAAAGGCCATATCAAGCTGCCCCTGCCCCTGGAAAGCGAGACCGAGCATGCGGTTCGATTCTGCAGATTCGGTATCCGATTTCTGCTTACCCGCTTCGGTCACAATAAAGCGCTTGGTGGTAAGCAGCAAATGCCCGACCACCAGCAAGGACGCAGGCACCATCAACTGGATCCACATGCCCGCCGAGGTCATCAGCAAGAAGTGAACGGCAATGAGCGCAACCAAGGTACCGAGCGTGATCAATCCGGCTGGTTTGGCCTTGAGCTTCGGCAGCACGGCAATGATGTAGCCCGCCACCAGCAAGAACACGAGCAGCTCAATCCAAATCGCCCAAGCAGGTGCGACAAAAAAATGCTCAGAGAGAATGCTCGAAACCGAGTGCGCCATTTTCTCCACAGGCGTCATGGCTGCTGACACCGGAGTAGGAAAACTGGTACCCACACCCGCCGCCGTTGGACCGATAAGGACGATCTTGTCCGCGTACTTGGCCGCCGGAATTTTCCCGGTGTAGACGTCGTAAAACGAATCAATCTGAAACGCCTTCTTGTCGTCGCGGTCCTTGTAGTAAAAGGTATACATCTCATTGCGGTAATTGGTCGTGATACCCAACTTACCGAGCTTGAGGCTCTCGCCCCAATTGACCTTGATATCGCTCACGCCAAGATTGAGACTTTTGGCTGCGACCATCAACGAATATGACGGGAAGTAGCGGTCGAAATAGCCGACAACAAGCGGCTCGGTACGGATACCGCCATCCACATCCGGCAAATCGTTCAGATGCCCAACCCCGACCGCTGCTGTGCCGAGCAATTCAATGGGCAACTGTATCGCTGAAGAAGGTACGGCATCGCCCTTTTTGTCTTCGAACGAGCTCTTGTCGGTAAATTTCGGCAGCGCCTTGTCCGGTTTGCCGCGGGGCTCGCCGAGCGTCAGTATCAGCGGCAGCATCACGCTGCCGGCCTTGGTGTAGCTGTCCGCAAGTTTGCGGTCGGTATTGAGTGCGATTTCGGCTTCCTTCAACAACACCCCGAACTGGGCCATTTCGGGAGACTGCACAACCGGCACCGCTTGCGCAGCCAGCGCTTCAACCGGAGCCGAAGCGGTGGCCCCCGGCGCTGGCGGGTTCACTGCCGCAGGTGTTGAAGCACCCGTGCTCTTGGCATAAATATCGAGCATCTTGTTGATGTAGACCAGACCAGGGTCTTGCTGCGGCTCAAAGAAAAAAACCGTGTTGCCGATAACCTTTGCCTTGGCTCCCGCCAGCAGATCGGCCATTTTGGCGTGAACTTCGCGGCTCCACGGCCAGCGACCGATATTGTTGATGCTCTGATCATCAATCGCGATGATGGCAATCTTGTCGTTTGGGTTCTTGGAGGTGGCCTTGACGCCCAAATCATAGGCCTTACGTTCGAGACTCTGGAGCAAATCGCTGCTGCCGCGCGCAACCAAAAATACAATGGCAATGACCAACCCGAGAAACCAATCGGATTTCCAAAAGTCCCCTTTTATTTTGGCCATTCCTTCCTCCTCGCAGCCGGCGACTTGCCGGACAATGCGCCCACCTTCATGGGCATCGTTCGGCCCTTGAAACTCACTTAACCCGGAATCCCACGCATACCGCCGCTCAAGGCTTCGAACTGCTTTGAACTCAATAGGCCACAGACACGAATCGCCACTATAAACTGATTTTACGGCAAAAGCCGCACGGAGAGCCATTTCCACAAAATAAACAGCAGGATGATACGCATACTTGTAGTTATCTATCAAGTCACAGTTGCCTTGATACCCAACACTTGCACCGGATTACAACAGGCACCAAACAAAAACGGCATCGGACTCCTCCGATGCCGTTTCCACCGCTCGCGCATTTCGGCGCGCTGCCGCCTGTCGCGATGACTAACTTACTTGGCCGGCTCCGCTTTGCCGGCCAGCATTTTCCCGAGCAGGACTACCAGCGCCGCCCCCAACAAGCCCGCCATGCTGATCTCCAATTTCCCTTCGATCAGCACCAACTCCTGGGCATGATGCAGGGTAGGGAACCATTCCACCATCTTCGGGTCGCTGACAAGCATCTCGCCGGCCAAATACCCAAGCAAGGCCGCGCCCAGCGTAATGATGATGGGAAAGCGTTCCATCAATTTCAGCATCAGGGTGCTGCCGAAGATTATTAATGGGATGCTGATCGCCAGGCCCAGTACCAGCAGCGTGACATTTCCCTTGGCCGCAGCAGCGACACCGAGCACATTGTCCAGACTCATGATCAGATCGGCGATCAAAATGGTCTTGATGGCGCCGGCCATGCTGCTGTGTTCTTTGACGTGCCCCTCGTCATCGCCACCTTCCATGAGCAACTGGACACCGATATAGAGCAGCAGCACTGCACCCACAATCTTGAGCCACGGCAGCGTCAACAATTTGACTGCGAAGATGGTCAGGATGATCCGCATCACGATCGCGGCACCGCTACCGAACAGAATGGCCTGCTTCTGCTGTTGCGGCGGCAGCGAACGTGCCGCGAGTGCGATGACCACCGCGTTGTCACCTGACAACACGATGTTGACCAAAATGATGTTACCGAGCGCCGCCCAAAACGTCGCTTGCGAAAGCATTTCCATGTCGTTCCTCCAATGGTAATAATCAGAGGCGCCCACATTCTGCGCCCCGGCATCGTTCGCATTCAGCGAACGATGCCGCTCCTCAACCCTGTTTTTGCTGCACCCAGCGGGCTTCCGGTCGCGCCCGCTGTAGTTTTTACTTCAACGCCGCTTTCAGAAGACGGCCCATCTCCGACGGATTCTTCGTGGTCTTGATGCCACATTCTTCGAGAATGTCGAGTTTGGCCTGTGCGGTGTCCGCACCCCCCGAAATCAATGCGCCCGCGTGTCCCATGCGTTTGCCAGCGGGGGCAGTAACGCCGGCGATGAAACCGACCACCGGCTTTTTCATGTTGTCCTTGGCCCAGCGCGCCGCGTTGGCTTCGTCCGGCCCGCCAATTTCGCCAATCATGATGACCGCTTCGGTATCGGGATCATCGTTGAACATCTGCAAAATTTCGATGTGCTTCAAGCCATTGATCGGATCGCCACCGATACCCACAGCAGTCGTCTGGCCCAAGCCCATTTCGGTAACTTGACCAACAGCTTCATAGGTCAAGGTACCGGAACGGCTGACGACGCCGATACGGCCCTTGCGGTGGATATGGCCGGGCATGATGCCGATCTTGATTTCGTCCGGCGTGATGAGGCCGGGGCAGTTTGGCCCAAGCAAAATCGTGCGCTTGCCGCCTGCCGCTTCTTTCGCCTTCATGCGGTTGCGCACTTCGAGCATGTCGCGCACCGGGATGCCTTCAGTGATGCAGATCGTGAAATCGAGATCGGCTTCGCAAGCCTCCCAAATCGCCGCTGCCGCGCCCGGTGGCGGCACATAGATCACGCTGACAGTGGCTCCAGTCGCGGCTTTCGCGTCTTTTACCGTCGCAAAAATGGGAATGCCTTCAAAGTTTTCGCCGGGCTTTTTGGGATGGACCCCCGCCACGAAACAGTTTTGCCCACTGGCATATGCACGGCTGGTGCGGGTATGAAACTGCCCGGTCTTGCCCGTGATGCCTTGGGTAATGACGCGGGTGTCCTTGTTGATCAGAATGCTCATGATGGGTTCGCCCAGTCTCGTTTTCTGTCGGTTATTTTTTGACGGCGGCGACGACCTTGGTCGCCGCTTCGGCCATCGTGTCGGCGCTGATGATCGGCAGGCCCGAGTCAGCGAGAATTTTCTTGCCGAGATCCTCGTTGGTGCCCTTCATACGCACCACCAGCGGCACTGACAGACTCACTGCCTTGCATGCCGCGACCACCCCCTCAGCGATCACGTCGCAACGCATGATGCCGCCGAAAATGTTGACCAGAATCGCTTTCAGATTCGGGTTCTTCAACATGATCTTGAACGCCTCGGTGACCTTCTCGGCGGTCGCGCCACCACCGACGTCGAGGAAGTTGGCCGGCTCACCGCCGAACAGCTTGATCGTATCCATGGTGGCCATCGCCAAGCCGGCACCGTTGACCAGACAACCGATGTTGCCCTCTAGCTGGATATAGGCGAGATCGAATTTGGACGCCTCGATCTCAGCAGGGTCTTCCTCATCGAGATCACGATACGCCGTGATTTCGGGATGGCGATAGAGCGCGTTCGGGTCGAAATTGAATTTCGCGTCTAGCGCCTTGATGCCGCCATTGCCCTCAAGAATGAGCGGATTGATTTCCGCCAGTGAAGAGTCTGTCTCGACATAAGTTGCGTAAAGCTTCTTGAGCACATCGACAGCCTGCGGTTGCGACGCAGTGGGAACGCCAATACCAGCAGCCAACTCGCCGGCCTGCGCATCGGTCAGCCCAAGCGCCGGATCGACGAATACCTTGATGATCTTCTCCGGCGTCTTGTGCGCGACTTCCTCGATATCCATGCCGCCTTCGGAGGAGGCCATCATCGCCACACGCTGCGTGGCACGGTCGGTCACGGCGGCGGCGTAATACTCTTTTTTGATGTCGGCGCCTTCTTCAATCAGCAGACGGCGCACCTTTTGGCCTGCCGGGCCAGTCTGGTGCGTCACCAATTGCATGCCGAGAATTTCGCTGGCCCGCGCCTTGACTTCGGCCATCGATTTGGCCACCTTGACGCCACCGCCCTTGCCGCGGCCGCCGGCGTGAATCTGCGCCTTGACCACCCACACCGCCCCGCCCAATTGCTCGGCTGCCTTAACGGCCTCATCAACGGTGAAGGCGGGAATACCGCGCGGCACCGGCACGCCAAACTGCTTCAGAATTTCCTTGCCTTGATACTCATGAATCTTCACGGGCGTCCCCTCTCGGCTATGCACAATGCGGCGGGCGACAGTTTAACCGCAGAGGCGATGATTGCCTTGGCAAATGTCAAGTTATGCCACGCCAGACTCGCAGCACAGAAAAGCGGCCGCGTCATAGTTTGGAAACTACAACGTAACACGGTGGCTGGCGGACGTTGCAGCATATCGCTTTGGCGCACGCACATCCAGCAAACCCACAGTCAGCACAGCTCTTGCGCCGTACCCTTGCGCCAACCGCTGGCGAAGTCAGTCCCGCGTCGACGTCCTGCGCATGGTGGCGGGTACCACTGCGCGAATCACGTCGAGCGCAAAACCACGCGTCTGCAAAAATCGCATCTGCTTGGCGCGGCCGGAGAGATCGGGTGCCGGCTCCCCAAACTTGCGCTCCCATAGCGCGCGCGCGCGCTCGGCTTCTGTGCTTTTCAGATCCTGCAACATCTCGGCTGCCAGATCGCCGGTGATGCCACGTGCGCGCAGTTCACCAGCGACGCGGATCGAACCCTGCCTGGCCGAGCGCACGCGCACAATGCTCTGCGCCGCACGCCGCTCTGACAGGAAATTCTCGGCAATCAGGGCATCAAGCAACGACTCAATTGCGGCGCGGTCACTGCTGAGCCGCGCCAGCTTGGCCGCCAACTCGGCGCGCGAGTGCTCGCGCCTGGACAGAAAGCCTATCGCCTTGGCGCGCAGGTTGACGGGTGGCGCCCCATCAGTACCGTCCACGCCGTCCACACCTTTCGCACCTTTCGCGTCATTCACCGCAACCCGCGCACGCCGGCCAAACATGGCGTGGGATCAGTCTTCGCCTGCAGCGCCGGGGGCAACCGCTGTACCGGCCTGCACCCCGAGCACGTCGCGCACGCGCTTCTCGATGTCTTGCGCCACCGCCGGATTTTCCTTGAGCCACTTGCGCGTGTTGTCCTTGCCTTGGCCAATACGCTCGCCGTTGTAGCTGTACCAGGCACCCGACTTTTCGACAATCTTGTGCTCGACACCGAGTTCGATGATCTCGCCTTCGCGTGAAATCCCGAGGCCGTAGAGAATGTCGAAATGCGCTTCGCGGAACGGCGGCGCAACCTTGTTCTTGACTACCTTGACGCGGGTCTCGTTGCCGACCACCTCTTCACCGTCCTTGATCGCGCCGGTACGGCGGATATCGAGGCGCACCGAAGCGTAGAACTTGAGCGCGTTGCCGCCGGTGGTGGTTTCGGGATTGCCGAACATCACGCCGATCTTCATGCGGATTTGGTTGATGAACACCACCAAGGTGTTGGTGCGCTTGATGTTACCGGTTAGCTTGCGCAGCGCCTGGCTCATCAGACGCGCTTGCAGGCCGGGTAACTGGTCGCCCATTTCGCCTTCGATCTCGGCGCGCGGCGTGAGCGCGGCAACCGAATCGATCACCACCACATCGACACTGCCCGACCGCACCAGCATGTCGGCAATTTCAAGCGCCTGCTCGCCGGTGTCGGGCTGCGAAATCAGCAGGTCTTCCACGTTGACGCCGAGCTTGGCCGCGTAGTTGGGGTCGAGCGCGTGCTCGGCGTCAATGAACGCCGCCGTGCCTCCGAGCTTCTGCATCTCGGCAATCACTTGCAGCGTAAGAGTGGTCTTGCCCGATGACTCCGGGCCATAGATTTCAACCACGCGCCCGCGCGGCAGACCGCCGATGCCGAGCGCAATATCGAGGCCAAGCGAACCTGTCGACACCACCTGGATATTTTCGCCGATGCCCTTGTCGCCGAGCTTCATGATCGAACCCTTGCCGAACTGCTTTTCGATCTGTGCGAGGGCTGCTGATAGGGCTTTGGATTTGTTTTCGTCCATGTTTTTCATTCCGGTTCTCCTGTAGGTGATGCCGTCGATCGCACTTTGAGTCGGGTGCAGCCAGTTGGTCTGGCGAGTTTGGCGGATCTTGCGGTTCTGACAGGTCTTGCACCGCCGCCGGAGGGCAGGCACTCCATTCACCCGGAGATTCCACCCGCCAACTTCATCCAACTAAACAAACTCAACTAACTGTACACCAATTCAGTTGTACGCATATACAGCACTCTATACAGGTTTTTCCAATTGTGCAAGCACTCCTTGCAAAGCATGTATCACGGCGGCCTCGCGGACTGCTGCGCGGTTACCGGAAAACTGTTTGGTTTCAACGATTTGCGTCAGATTTCCGGACGCCCAGCCGAAGCACACCAGCCCCACCGGCTTGGTCAACGTGCCGCCACCCGGTCCGGCCACGCCGGTAATCGACAGGGCGATCTGGGCGCGGCTGTGGCGCACCGCGCCCAGGGCCATCGCCCGCGCCACTTCCTCGCTCACCGCGCCGTGGCGCTCGATCAACTCGCGCGCCACGCCGAGCATCTCGGTCTTGGCCTCGTTTGAATAGGTCACAAAGCCGCGCTCGAACCACGCCGAGCTGCCGGCAATATCCGTCAGCGCCGCCGCCGCCCCGCCGCCGGTACAGGATTCAGCCGTCGCCAGCAGCCAGTGCCGCGCCTGCAAACGCGCGCCCACCTGTGCCGCGAGCTGCGCCAAAGAAAATATGCCGTCCATTTATGCCGTCATCCGCTGCCACAAGGCCATCACCAGCAGCGTGTAACCCGCTGCCAGCGTGTCGTCAAACATCACGCCGAATCCATTCTTGATTTTGGCATCAAAGTAGCGGATCGGCGGCGGCTTGACGATGTCGAACAAACGAAACAGCACAAACGCCGCCAACTGCGCAGTGAACGTGGCCGGCACCAGGGCCAGCACCAGCCAGAACGCCGCCACCTCATCCCACACAATGCCGCCGGGGTCGGCCACGCCCATGTCACGCGCGGCCTTGCCGCAGGCCCAGACACCAATGACGAACGCGAGCAGGGGCACGGCCAATACCATCGACCCGCTCAGTGCCGCTGTGACCGGCGCAAACGTAATCCACGCAAGCAACGTTCCCCAGGTTCCCGGTGCCGGACGCAGCAACCCGCTGCCGGCACCGAAGGCAATGATGCGCGCCGGATGCCGCAGCATCCACCCCAGCGAGGGCGTCATCGCAGATCCCCTTTCTTGGATGCGCCGCTCGTGGATGCCCCGGTCATGGGCGATTTCCAAAATGGTCATAGCCTGAAATCGTTAGTACACAAGGGTTTCCGGCGCCATCAACCACAAGAACCGCTCCCAGAGAGCCTCTCCGGGCAGTCGTGTTTCCGATTTTGGTTACCGCCACCTCACAGTGCGCTGCCGCAGCACGCACCGCTGCGCGCTGCGCAGGCCGTGCAGTGAAACACAATTCGTAATCATCCCCCCCGCCCGCCACCAGGCGCAGCCGCTCGTCCAGCAGCAGCGCTGCGAACACGGATGCCAGATCAGCCGACAACGGCAGCGCGTCCGCCGTCACGATGGCATCGACGCCGGATGCCTCTGCGATATGGCGCAGATCACCAGCGAGGCCATCTGAGATATCGAGCATCGCCGTCGCCACGCCGCGCAGCGCGAGGCCCAGCGCCACGCGCGCGGTCGGTGCCTCCAGACGCGCCACGGCGTACTCTGCCTGCGCTGGCGTCAAGGTCTGTTGACCGCGCAGGTGCGCGAGGCCCAGTGCCGCGTCACCCAGAGTGCCCGACACCCAGATATCGTCACCGGCCAGTGCGCCGCTGCGTTTGACCGCTGCGCCGGCCGGCGCCTCACCAAACGCCGTCACGCACAGATTGAGCGGCCCGCGCGTGGTGTCGCCACCGATCAACTCAACGCCGTGTGCATCAGCGAGCTGGAAAAAGCCGCGCGCGAACGCCGCAAGCCAATCCTCATCCCCTCGCGGCAGCGCCAGCGCCAGCGTGGCATAGCGCGGCACCGCGCCCATCGCAGCAAGATCGGACAAATTCACTGCGAGAGTTTTGTGGCCGAGGCGCTGTGCATCAGTACCCGCCAGAAAATGCACACCTTCGACCAGCATGTCGGTCGAGACGGCAAGCTCCATGCCGGCAGCCACATCAACCAACGCGCAATCATCGCCCACACCAAGCCGCGCGCGCCGCGCCGGGCGCGCGAAGTATTTTTTGATGAGGTCAAACTCGCCGGGCATGCTGCTGCTCAGGTGGGTGGAGTTCGCTCTGAATCACAGACAGGCCAGCCAGCATGGAATCCACAATTCAAGCTCTTCAACATGCGGCAGCGCCAGCGCGGCGCACCGC
>JANNCZ010000017.1:0-3193 GCA_031387185.1 Burkholderiales bacterium | reverse complement strand
AGCGCGGCGTGCGCGCGGTGAGGCCGGCCGAAAGTGCCGACGGCCCGCCTTCAAAGTTGGAGCGCGCGCCGCATACCGAGTTTGAATAAATGACGACGCCGGTATCGCCAAACGCCACGTGCTCGTTGCGCAGCGCCGGCTGCACCGTCTGGTAGTTGATGCAGGTGTCGGTCATCATCACGCCGAGCTTCACAAAAGCGGCGATGGCACGCTCTTCGAGGGTGAGCATGGCTTTGGTGTGGCCGAGAAACGCCGCCTTCGCGAAGTCGGTGCCGCGCGGGTCGGTAATGGTGGGGATGCGCACCCGGCGCCGCCCCTCTTTGGTCGCGGCAAGCGATTCGAGCCAGCGCACCCCTGCGTCACCGAGGCTTTCGGTGTCGGCCATGATGTGTGCTTGCGTCACCGGCACGAAATCGGCGGCGCCGAAAAAATCGCCGACCTGGATCTGGTGCTGCAGCGCCTGTTGCGGCACCGGCCCCGACTTGCCGGCCAGAATGTCTTGTTCTTCGTCGTTGAGTTTCATGAGTGGTCAGGTTGTGAATGGATCAATCGATGGTGGCGCCGGAGTCGCGGACTGCCTTGCCCCATTTCGCAGCTTCGGCCTTCTGGAACTCGGCGAATGCCGTGCCGATGAGAGCACGGGGCGCTACGCCGAGTGGCCCGAGCCGGTCGCGCATGGCAGCACCCTGCGCAATTTTCTCGATCTCACCGGCCAACTGCATCAGCAGCGGTGCCGGCAGATTGGCCGGCGCGTAGACGCCCCACCATGCGGTCGATTCAAAGCCCGGGTAGCCCGACTCTGCGACCGCCGGCACTTGCGGCAATACGCCAGAACGCGCCGCACCCGATACGGCGAGCGCACGCAGCTTGCCCGACTGAACGTGCGGCAGCACCGATTGCAGTGGGTCGAACATCATCTGGATCTGCCCGCCGAGCAGGTCGGTGACGGCGGGGGCGCTGCCCTTGTACGGCACGTGCACGAGGTCGATGCCGCTGGCGCTGCGAAACATCACACCGGTCAGATGACCGGGTGTGCCGTTGCCGGCGGTGCCGTAGGCCAGCTTGCCCGGCGACCGCTTTGCCAGGGCGACCAGTGATGGGACTGAATCAACCGCCAGCGATGGGTGGACCACGACGGCAACCGGCGCGGCCGCGACCAGTGCTACCGGTGTGAAATCCCGCACCGGATCGTAAGCGAGCTTTTTGTAGAGCGACGGGTTGATGGCGTGCGTACCGACGGTAGCCATCAGCAGCGTCAGGCCGTCGGGAGCGGCCTTGGCGACCGCATCCGCACCGACCGAACCACCGGCGCCACCGCGGTTGTCAATGATGACACTGGCGCCCAGCGCCTCGCCGAGCAGCTGCGCGAGCGGCCTGGCCACAATGTCGGTGGGGCCGCCTGCGGGAAACGGCACCACCAGACGGATCGACTTTCCGGCAAGGGCTTGGGCGAAAGCTTGCGGAATCTGCAGGCCACCGACGAGGGCGGTTGCAGCAGCGGAAGTCAATAGGGAACGTCGGTTCATCTTGTTATACCCTTCTTCACGCCATGCCGATCTGCGGCAAGGGCGTGCATGCATCATCCGGTCGGCTGGCAATCATGTCCATCAACTCGCGCTGGATTTTTGCGTAGGCCGGGTCACCAAACCGGTTGTGCATTTCATGCGGGTCTTCGGCGAGGTCATAGAGTTCACCCGCACCGCTGTTCTTCTCGAGCGTCAGTTTGCGCGTCTTGGTGCGCACCGTGCGCAGGGCAAGGTCGACACCGCAGCGCGAGGCACGCAAGTCCCATTCGGAAAGCGCGAAGTCACGATGTGCGGTATCTGTCTCGATCAGCGGCTTGAGGCTGCGGCTGTGTACCTTGCCCGGCAGCGTTACTCCTGCGTAGTCGCAGAAGGTCGCCGGCAGGTCCAGCGTCGAAACCGGATCGGCCACGACTTTGCCTTGCGGGACACCCGGGCCTTCAAACAGCATGCCGACGCGCAGCAGTCCTTCATAGGCCATCGGCCCCTTGAGCAGGAGGCCGTGATCGCCCAGCCAGTCGCCATGGTCGGTGGAGTAGACGATCAGGGTGTTCCCGGCCAGCCCCAGGTCTTGAAGCGCAATGCGCATGCGCCCGACCTGATGGTCGATCAGCGAGATCATGCCGTAGTAGTTGGCGATCAGCGCACGCATCTGCGCTTCGCTTTGCTTCGGTGTACGAGATGACTTCTCGCGGAACGCGCGCAGGCGTTCGTTTTCCATCTTGGGCCTGCCCTCGAGCGCGGCGCGATGCCACCATGGACGGCGCTCCAGGTCCATGTCTTTATGCAGCGGCAACTCGACTTCATCGGGGGGGTGCAGGTGGCACCACGGCTCGGGAGCATCGAACGGATGGTGGGGATCCGGAAACGAGGCCCACAGGCAAAATGGCCCGTCGCGATGTTCGCGCAGGTAGTCAATGGTGCGATTGCCGATCCAGGTCGAGTTATGCCAGGCCACCGGCAGCGCGGAGTTGAAGGTTTCGTGGGCCGTGGTGAGAGGCAGCAAGGCTTTTTTGTAGAGCTCGGTGCGCTCATCACCGCGCCCGTCGGCGTGATACCAGCGCTCATAAGCGCCGCCACGCGGTGGATGCATCGGCGGAAACATGTTGTGGCCTTCGAGCATCAACTCAACGTGCTCGATGCCCATGTAGGGCCCGCTCCAGTCGGCGCCGAAGTTGGCGCTGCTGACCGTGCATTCGGGCGTGCCGGTCGGCTCAAAACAGTGATTGGTGTTGAAGTGCGCCTTGCCGATCAAGCCCGTTGCATAGCCGGCCTTCGATAGCGTGCCGCCATAGCCGGCCGCACCGACCGCCGGCGGCAGGTCGATGCCGTTGTCCGACACGCCGTGGGTCAACGGCAGCAGGCCGGTAAGGATCGAGGCGCGCGATGGTTGACACACCAGGTTCGGCGTGATGGCTGCTGAAAAGCGCGTGCCCGAGCGTGCCATTTCGTCGAGGTGCGGTGTTTTGACCTTGCGACCCTCGAATCCGTAGCAATCGGCGCGCTGCTGGTCGGAGGTGATGAAAAGGATGTTGGTTTTCCTGGTCATGCGCAAGACTCCCTACTCGGGTTGAATGTTTGCCGCTTTGAAAATATCAGGCCAGCGTGCGGTTTCACGCTGAATCAGCTGGGTGAATTCTTCCGGTGTCGCGCTAAATGCGTTTTCCATC
>JANNCZ010000941.1:0-2372 GCA_031387185.1 Burkholderiales bacterium | reverse complement strand
GTCGAGCACGATCACGGCGCCGTCTTCGACATTGCGGCCGTTCAGTTCGGCCAGGCGCGTGCGCAAGGCCTTGCGCGCGGCGGACTGCACGTTTGCATCAAGGGTGCTGGTGACGCGCATGCCAGGCTTGGCGCCGGCCTGGGTCAACACGCGGCGTGCGGCATGCGGCGCGGCATCCTGTTTGGGAAACGCCTCATAGCCGCGCGTGAGGGTGTTCTTCACTTCCGAAGCGAGGCCATCGCAGGCATCTGCCGCGACGGGTTTGGTGATGTTGCGTTCGCCGGCCTGGAAATTGAGCAGCCAGCAAGCGCGGTCGGCCACCCGTTTCGCATCGGCGTTGGGTGCGCGCAGCAGTGCGGCGGCAATGGCGGATTCGCGCCGGTCCAGCCCGTGCGGCGCCTTGCCGAACAAGCCGTGCGACATGGCGGAAACGCCCTGCAACTCACCCCGATAGGTGACGAGATTCAGATAGGCCTCGAGGATTTCGTTCTTTTTCCAGGTCTTCTCCAGCGTGAGGGCGGCGCGTGCCTGATTCACCTTTTGGGCGAAGCTGCGGCCGCCTTCGCCGCGTTTCAGGTCGGCATCGAGCAAGCCCGCCAACTGCATGGTCAAGGTGCTGGCACCGCGCATGCCGCCTTTGCCGACGTTGCCTGCATTTCCTACGGCGGCACTCATCGCCGCTTTCCAGTCGACGCCTTCGTGTTCGTAGAAGCGCTGGTCTTCGGAGGCGAGCAACGCGTCCTTGAGTGCGGGCGAAATTTCGGTGACGCCGGTCCATGAGAAACGCCGCACCGTGTTGTCGAGCCGCATGCGCTGCAATTCAAGGCCATTGCGGTCGAGCAGCCAGGCATCGGACGAGCGCCAATCCTGTTTAACCTGCTTGAATGAAGGCAGGTTGGCAGCGAGCGCGGAATTGACATAGAGCATTGCGCCAAGAACCGCTCCCACCAACGGCTTCAGGCTGGCATGCCATGCAGAGCGCCAATCCATGCGCTTCTCCAGCCGATGGCCATTTTCGCTTTTCACGGCAGCACCTTCATCTTCGCATTCGGCGTGACGCCAAACATCTCCGGCGCATACATCGCCTCAACGCGCGTTGGCGGCAGCGAGAATTCGCCGTCCTGATTGAGGCGCACGGTGTACTCGACCTTCCACTTGCCCTTGGGCGCGTATTCGTAATAAGCGCGGAAGGCTTCGAAGCTGCGCTCTTCGTAGGCGGGCCAGGCTTCGCCGCTCTTGCGCTCGCCTTGTTGCGCAATGTCCGAATCGCGCGCGAGACCGGCGCCGAGAATGGTTGCGCCAGCGGGAATCGGATCAGCCACCACCACCCAGGTCATGTCGGCGGACGAATCGACTTCGAGCCGGATGCGCAGCACATCGCCGCGTGTGAATGCGCCTTTGGTTTTTTGCTCAACGTGGGTAACCGTTTTGTTGATGCGATAACCGGCGGCAAAGGGGGCTTTGAGAGGAATAGCGGCGAGGCTTTGGATCGTGAGCCAGGGTTTGCCTGCGCCTTCGTGCCAGGCTTTGATGGCCGATGCAGCGCTCGCGCTCTGCGCTGCTGCGGGCGGTGCGGCTGCATTCGCCTTGGGCCACGGCAAATTGAGCACACCGCCTTGCGCTTGCGCGCCCCACGCGAGTTGCTGAACGGATTTGGTCTCGCCCTTCTCTTCGATCCCTGCGCGCGTGATGCCCGTCACTTTTTCACTCTCAAACTTCGCCGCGAATTTATCGAGCGCGAGGCCGCCCCAGAGGTTGGCGGTGGTGGTGTGCCATGCGCCTTTGTTTTGCCGCGCGACCAGGCCGCTCACCAGGCGCGGCATGTCGTCGCGCCAGCCGGGGCGATCTACGACAGTGGCAATCAACCGTGCCGCGTTTACGTCTCCGCCCACCATCAGCCACCACCAATAGTCTTCGCGCTCGGTCGAGAACACCATCTTCGTGCCTTGCATTGACAGGCGCGCGCGCAGCACTTGTTCGGCTGCAGCGAGATGTTCGTCACGCTTGGGGATGCCCTGCACGCGCTGCAAGATCGAGAGCCAGTCGATCACCGCATGCGTGGGCCAGAGGTTGGGTTGCAGGGTGATGGATTCGAGCAGCTTGGGCGTGGCTTTGCCGGTGCGCGACAGCGCTTCTATCGCGCTGATCTTGCGCACGTCGAGGTCTTTGGCGGGTGACCAGAAATTGCGCTGGATGCGGCCTTCGACAAAGGCAACGAGCGCGCCTTCCATGCGTTCGCGCGCGTTATCGGGGATGGCATAGCCCGCTTCGTTCGTCACCGCGAGCACGTAGGCAGTCAACGTGTCGCTGCCGCGCGAGCCGGGGAAATAGGCAGCGAGACCGTCTTCGTCGAGGTAGTGGGGAATCGCATT
>JANNCZ010000918.1:0-1826 GCA_031387185.1 Burkholderiales bacterium | reverse complement strand
GATCGATGAAACCATTTATGCCGTCAGCCTGAAACCGTTGGTGGATAAGGGTTTTCAGGCTACGTGTGCCGGAGAGGCGCATGAATACTGGCTCTCCGGCCGGTCTGCCACTGCAATTTTGCTGCGTACCAGCACTGGCATAGAGACGATTCACTTCGCGTTCAGTGAGTCGCGCGATCCGCTGGTGGGCGAAGCGCAATGGCGTGGCCGCCGCTATGTGGTGCGTGATCTCACACTCGTGGCGGCGCAGGTGGCCACGGCGGGCGCAACCGACGCGGTTGCGAAGGCGCCGATGGCAGGCCGCGTGGTAGCGATCCACGTCAAGCCGGGTGAAGCAGTGGTCAAGGGCACGCCGCTGCTCGTAGTTGAAGCGATGAAGATGGAACATACCGTGGCCGCGCGCGCACCTGGCACAGTCGCTGCCGTGCTGGTGGCCCCTGGTGCGCAAATCAGTTTGGGGCAAGTGCTGATTCGTCTCGACGCGTAACCAGCAGCCAGTGGCCACATGACCACATGACCACATGACCACATGACCACAGGGCCGCAGGGCCACAGGACCACAGGGCCACAGGGCCACAGGGCCACAGGGCCACAGGGCCGCAGGGCCGCAGGGCCGCAGGGCCATTCTGAGCCGTGTGACCGTACCGCTACAATGCCCCACCGCAGCGAGGCGAGGCCTCGCGTTCACCGCATCAGGAGAGAGGCATCATGGCGTTTTCCACCGACAGCAGCATTGCCGATCTGTTTGATGATCCGGCCGCAGCTGCCATCCTCAACCAGCATATGCCCGCCATGGCAGAGCATCCGCAAATTGGCATGGCCAAGTCGATGGGGCTCTCGCTCAAGGCCGTCGCCGGATTCTCGGGCGGCAAGATCACCGACGAGATGCTTGCCGCCGTCGCCGCCGATCTGGCCGCACTTTGACCCCGCTGCCCTCTAACGGTGAGGTGGTGGTGGCGCCAGGCCGCTATCGCCACTACAAGGGCAATGACTATCAAGTGGTGGGCATGGCGCGGCACTCCGAGTCGCACGAAATGATGGTGGTGTACCGCCCGCTCTATGGCCCGCAAGCGCAGCAAGGCGGCCAAGAGCCGCTCTGGGTGCGCCCCGCAGCGATGTTCGTTGAAACCGTCGTGATCGATGGCAAGACCCTGCCGCGTTTTGCGCTGTTGCCGTGAGTCACGATTTTTCGAATCCGTTCGTTGCCGGTGCGTTCGCCGCGCCCGCCGCGACGGAGCACTGCTCGTGCTAGTGCGCGCACGCCCGCGCCTGATGACGGACTGAAGCTTGCCCATGTCGATCAACTGGTTCCCCGGCCACATGGCCGCCGCTGTCGACAAGGCCAAGGAAGCCCTGGCCGTGCAGGACATCGTCATCGAGGTGCTCGATGCGCGCTGCCCGATGGCGAGCCGCAATCCGATGGTCGAGACCCTGCGCGCGCATCGCCAGCGCCCCTGCCTCAAGGTGCTCAACAAGACCGATCTTGCCGACCCCGCCGCGACGCAAGCGTGGCTGACATTTTTCAACGCCCAAAAAAACGTCAAGGCGATCGCACTTTCGTGCAAGAAGCCAGGTGACGCCGCCAAGGTGCTCGGCGCCGCACGCAAGATCGCACCGCACCGCAACGACAACCTCAAGCCGCTGCGCATGCTCATCATGGGCGTACCCAACGTGGGCAAGTCAACGCTGATCAACGCACTGCTCAAGCGCCGCGTGGCGAAGGTGGGTGATGAACCGGCGGTCACCAAGGCCCTGGCGCGCTATGAGCTTTCGCCCACCGCCATCCTCACCGACACCCCCGGCCTGATGTGGCCGCGCATCGAACA
>JANNCZ010000905.1:0-6392 GCA_031387185.1 Burkholderiales bacterium | reverse complement strand
CTCGGCTTGCGTGCAGCAGCACGTCTCGTCTGAACCGGCCTCCCTACCCACTGACTTCTCGGGCCATTACTTCTCATGACTCAAGTAAAAAACGTTGTCCGCACTGATCTCTGGCTTGACGCGGCCTTCGAAGCCCGCCTCGCGCAGGAATCCGATATTGACGTCAAGCGCATCGTCTGCCGCATCGAGCCAGAGACCGCTGCGGCCACGCAGACCGCTGCGGCCACGCAGACTGCTGCGGCCAATTGGGGCCTGCTGGCGCAGGCGCATGCCTACAACATCAGTGCGGCGCGCGATGAACTGCCGCCCTACCTGTTCGCCAACGCGGCGTTGCTGGCGCGCTGCCCGCAACTGCTGTGCGTCTCCTCGGCGGGCGCCGGCTACGACACGGTCAACGTGCCCGACTGCACCGCCGCCGGCATCGCAGTCGTCAACCAGGCAGGAGCCAACGCGGTGTCGGTGGCCGAAATGGCGATCGGGCTTCTGCTCGACGTATCGCGCCGTATCAGCGAATGCAACCGCCGCCTGCACAGCGAGAGCCGGTTTGCGCGCGAAGAAGTGATGGGCCGCGAAATTTGCGGCAAGACCATGGGGCTGATCGGCATTGGCCATACCGGCTCGCGCGTCGCGAAGCTGGCTGACGCGTTCGGCATGCAGGTGCTCGCCTTCGACCCGCTACTGTCAGCGGAAGAGATCATGCGGCGCGGCGCACAGCCGGTCCCGTTCGACGAACTGCTCACACGCGCCGATACCATCTCGGTGCATTGCCCGCGTGATGCAACCACCAGCGGCATGTTCGACGCCGCCGCGTTTGCACGCATGCGCCGGGGTGCGATTTTTGTCACCACGGCGCGCGGCGGCATTCACGATGAAGCCGCACTCGCTGCCGCGCTGCAGTCCGGCCACCTCGGCGGCGCCGGTCTCGATGTCTGGCAGCCCGAGCCGCCCGCGCTCGATCACCCGCTGCTCGCACTGCCCAATGTGGTGGCGACGTATCACACGGCCGGCGTCACGCACGAGGCGCGGCGCAATATTGCCGGTTGGGCGGCGGAGCAACTCGTGGCCGTGCTCAAGGGCGCGCGGCCGGCGCGCCTGATCAATCCTGAAGTGTGGCCGGCGTACTGCGCGCGCTTTGAACGGGTGATGGGGTTTGCGCCAGCTTGACATTGCGCCCGCCAGCAGCGGGGCGGCGGTACATCGCACGGGCGGATGCGATGCATACACAATATCGCAGCCTGCTATTTGGTCAAGTTGCCGCTATTTCGTCAGCAATGCAACATAACGCCGATAGCTGAAGCTACGATGCTTTTTTTGCCCAGTCAATTCGACCACGATCTCTAGTTCACCAAGGAGCTTGACTGCTGCATTCGCCGTCGGAAAGCTGGTGTCCAGCTTCTGCCGCGCCAGTTCCACGGTAAAGCGCGGCATCATCGGCAGCAACTCGAACAAGCGGTATGCCGCCTGCCCCGATCTGGGTGCTTCAAGCAAACGCCGCCGGTCTGTGGCAATTTGACTGGCTATCTCGACAACACTCCGCTCAGCCTGCGCAGCAGCAGCGGCCACACCTTGGAGAAAAAAGGCCACCCATGCCTCCCAGTCGCCCGCCGTACGGATCGCCGAGAGCAACCGGTAATACTCCGCCTGATGCTGCTTCAAATAGCCGCTCAGATACATCAGCGGCTCATGCAACACACCCCAGTGCTCCAGCAATGCGGCAATCAGCAAGCGCCCGATGCGGCCATTGCCATCGAGAAAAGGATGGATCGTCTCAAACTGGGCATGCACCAGAGCGATGTTGACCAATGGCGGCAGTTTCGCTGGCGCAGCGTGGATGAAACGCTCCAGATCAGCCAGCAAAGCGGCCACCTGATCCGGCGGCGGCGGCACGAACACCGCATTGCCAGGGCGGGTGCCGCCAATCCAGTTTTGCGAGCGGCGCAGCGCACCTGGCTGTTTGCCCGCACCGCGCACGCCTGCCATCAACAATCGATGCGCGTCGCAGAGCAAGCGCACGCTCAGCGGCAAGCCCTTGGGGTCGTGCAGATGTTTGCGCACCAGATGAAACGCGCGCAAATAGTTGGTAACCTCCAGCAGGTCATCCGTGTTGCTCACCTCCAGACCCGCTTCTTCGTCGAACAAATCGGTCAGGGTCGCCTGCGTGCCTTCGATCTGCGAGGTCAGCAGGGCCTCCTTGCGAATCGCGCTGTAGAGCAGCCAATCGACCGATGGCACCAACCCGGAGACCGCTGCGAGCCGCCCCACTGCCACCTCGGCGGCTTGGTTGCGAGCGGCGCAGGAATCGCCATCGAGTGCCGGGCGCGCCGGCGGCAAGGCATGAGGCACAAAAGCGCGCACCGTCTCGCCAAGTGTGATGGTAGTGACGTAGCGACCTGCTGAACGCGGCATGTTAAAGCTTTTTTTGTTACGCCCTCTTTATATTAAAGACTTGTTTAATATAAATCAAGCTCATTGAAGAACGCTTTAATGTCTAACACGTCCCACCAAATTATCTATTCTTGACAACTGCGCGTATCTAGCGCGCACACTCACGCCCGTTCAGCATACCGTCCGGCACAAGCGCTGGCACCAACTGACCCGACCCCTCGTGACCCAGGAGCACAGCGCCAACTTATCAACGCGATGGCCATTGGCCGGTCTCGCTGTGATCGGCCTCGGCGCCTCCATCGCGCCGCTCGACTTCGCGGTCAACATTGCCTTTCCCGCAATCACTGCCGCGTTTGAGCTGGAGACGCGCGCGATCCGCTGGGTGGCCGTGTGTTACGTGCTGGTCTACGGCAGCTTGATGCTGGCATCGGGGGCGCTGGGAGACCGCATCGGCCATCTGCGCGTGTTTCGCGCCGGGTTATTGCTGGCGGCGATCGCGTTCGCCCTTTGTGCCATCGCGCCCAGTTATGTCTGGCTGCTGGCGGCGCGTGTGCTGCAGGGCGTGGCGGTGGCACTCACGCTGTCGTGCGCACCGGCGCTGGCGACGGCGCTGTTTGACGAAGCGCGGCGCACCTGGGCGCTGGCGGTGTTTGGCGGCTTGGGGGCGATTGCGGGTGTCATCGCGCCGGTCGCGGGCGGGGCATCGATGGCGGCGTTGGGATGGGCCGGCGTGTATTGGTTTCGTGTGCCGATCGTGGTGATTGCTTTTGTGTGTGTGCCGCTGCTCGCGCGCGGATTGAGCGCGCGCGCAGCGGTGGCTGCAGGTGAACACCCTGCACGGCTGGCGACGCAGTCCGCAGCGTTCGACGCAAAGGGCATGACCCTGCTCGCCCTTGGCATGGCGCTGCTGCTGCTCGCTCCCGCGCTCTGGAGCATGGAGACCTGGCTGTCGCAAAGCCTGCCGCTTGCCCTCGGTGGCGCAGCCTTAATGACATTCTTCGTCATGCGCGAGCGCGCCAGCACCACACCGTTTCTGCCGCACGCGGTGGCGCGCGACCCTGACTTCATATGGCCCAACATTGCTGCTGTGGTGGTGCAGGCAGCGAGCTTTGCGGTGCCGCTGATCCTGCCCTATTACCTCACGCGCGTGGCGGGCTGGTCGCCGCTCGCAAGTGGCGTGCTGCTGTCATGCTGGTCGATCGGCGCCCTCGGCGGCGCAGGTCTCGCGCCGCCGCTGGTGCGCGTGCTCGGCGTGCGCCGCAGCGCTTTCATCGGCGGCTTGCTGGTCGCGGCGGGGTTGGCAACGATTGCCCTGTGGCCGCAGCAGCCGCTGCTCGCGCTGATGATGCTGTGCCTGCTGCTGCAAGGCGCAGGGCTCGGCATTTATCAGGTCGCGTATACCGATTTGGTTGTCGCGGCGCTGCCGCCCGCGCAACGCGGCGTGGCCGGCAGCCTGACCATGGTCACGCGCACGGTAGGCATTGTGCTCAGCGTGTCGCTGCTGACGTGGATTTTGCAAAACGGGGAGGCTGCCGCACTCGCACAGGGTGTGGACGCGCGCGCCGCATTCATGGCCGGGTTTCGCGCGGTGTTTGTGTGGATGACGGTGGCAGCGAGCGTGTGCTTTGCGCTCACCTCGTTGCGGCGGTCGGTGTGGTTTGAACATCGCGTCTGACATCGGCGCCACAACCGGGCAGGAACGGCGCAGACTCTCGTCGTAGCGGGCGGGTAGCACACTTATTTTTTTGCCGGAGGCTCGCCCAGACTTTCAAGATCCGCCAAGTCTTTGAGTCGTCCGGAAGCCCGCTTGTTGGCCTTGAAATCGTCCAGCCCGATGAATGGCACATTCATGTCTTTGATGCGCACCATTTCGCGACGGGCAGCGCATTCGTCAAACGACACGCCATCAATCGACGCCAGCAAGTCAATGCGCCCCGGTGGATAGCCGAGTTGAACGACGGCGTCCGGTTTGACCAAATCAGCGGCAGCAATGTCGAGGGAACCGAACCCAAACGCGCGCAATGCCTCAATGGTGCGGCCCGCATTTTCGTCGGACGCACGCAGCCAGATATCGAGATCACCGGTAAAGCGCGGATGCCCATACGCAGCCAGCGCGTAGCCGCCCACAACAAGGTACTCAACGCGGTGGGCGTTGAGTAAGGACACAAACTCGCTGAAATCCTTGTTGAACATTCGGCACCTGTGCGTAATAGGCTTCGCGCAGCGCTTCCACTGCGGCGATGCGTTCTTCCACCGGACGCGACAACCAGTAAGACCGCGCGTCATCCTTGTCGCGCAGGCTCTTGATGGCAACGTGTGCTTGCATGAAATCTATTATCGCATTTGGCTCTTCGCGACCACCGCGAAAATTCCCTGCGCGATCCCTGCACGAGAGGGAGAATTCGCAGATACTTGCACTCTGCGTACCGCCCTCTCGCTTCGGGGCAGGCGCCAATCAAGCCCTATCCGCCGTCTGCGAGCCCTTGCCATGACCACCCCAGCCACCACCCCACAAGACCACCCGGCTCTCGTCAAGGCCCTGCTCAACATCGCGCACGCGGTCGATCATTTGTTCCTCTTGATCTTCGCGGCTGCGGTGGCAACCATTGCCACCGAGTTTGGTTACGCCAAATGGGAAGACCTGATGCCCTTCGGCGCGGGTGCGTTTCTGATGTTTGGCCTGGGGTCACTCCCCGCCGGCCGTCTCGGCGACCTGTGGGGCCGGCGCAGCATGATGCTGTGGTTTTTCTTCGGCATCGGCGCGGCGGCGATTCTCACGTCAGCGGCGCAAAACGCCTGGCAGCTTGCGGCGGCGCTCACCTTGATCGGCGTGTTCGCATCAATCTATCACCCGGTCGGCATTCCGATGTTGCTGGAGCGCGCCGCTAACCCGGGCGCCACCATCGGCTTCAATGGCCTGTCGGGCAACCTTGGCATTGCCGTCGCTGCGTTGCTCACCGGCTTTCTCATCAAGTGGGTTGGCTGGCGCGCAGCCTTCATCGTGCCGGGGTTGCTCTCGATTGGCTGCGGCGTGGTGTTCGCGCTTACCTGTCCGCGTGAAACCGAAGCGCCCTCCAAACGCAAGGGCGGTGCCAAGGTGACGCTGCCGCCGGCCATGCTGGCGCGCGCGATGGTGGTGATGACCGCAGCGGCAGTCACCAGCAGCGTGTTGTTCAACTTCACCACCAACGGCAATGGCCAGTTGATCGAGCAGCGTTTCAGGGGCGTGATGGAAGACCCGGCCACGCTCGGCATCCTGCTTGCCATCGTCTACGCGGTGGCATCGATCGCGCAGGTGGTGGTGGGCAATCTGGTGAACCGCTTTGCGCTCAAGCCGTTTTTCATGTTCATGGTGGTGGCGCAAATTCCGATGCTCTATCTCGCCTCCACCGCGCAAGGCTGGTGGCTGTTCGCCGCGCTGATGGGCGTGATGATTTTTGTGTTCGGTGCCATCCCTTTCACCGATCTCATGATCGCGCGCTATGTCGACGACCGGGTGCGCTCGCGCGTCTCGGGCATCCGCCTCGGCGTGTCGTTTGCCGTCAGCTCGCTCTCGGTGTGGGCGCTCGGCCCGGTCGTCAAGGCGTTGGGCTTTGGCAACTCGCTGTTGATCCTGGCGGGGTTTTCGCTGACGACGCTGGCGATCCTGACATTGCTGCCGGGGGTGGCGGATGAACAGGCAGCCGCTGCGGCTCCCGCCTCTGCCTGACGGGTCACAAGACATCGAACGCCGGAAACTGGCTTCCACCAACGATTGCAGTGGCACTGCCAAGCGCAGCGACTGCCTGACATCGCTTTTCCGCTCATCAACTTTTGTCATCAGCGCTGCGATGTTGAAAACCCGTTTGCACACTGTACTGACCACAGCGCTCGCAGCCGCACTGTGCGTGACCGCGCCAGCCGCGTTCGCGCAGGCCTACCCAAACAAGGCAGTGCGCCTGCGTCAGAACTTGTCATCACGGCGAGCAAATCGTTCGTGCCGAAAGAACTTAGCGTGAAATCGAACG
>JANNCZ010000861.1:0-8881 GCA_031387185.1 Burkholderiales bacterium | reverse complement strand
GCAGCTTCGTCCAGCTTGTCACCCACCTTGATGAAAAAGGTGCGCGCCACGATGTATTGCGCCGGCGCCAAACGTTGCAGGGCCGTGCTGGCGGCAACCAGCAGCACATCGACTTCGCCGCGCGTGATGAGATAGAGCGTCTCCAGCCGCTCAGACACCAGATCCTGGTGCGGTGAAATCGCGTCGTAAGACAGCGTCTCCCAATCCGGCAGCACGTGTGCGCGCAACTCGGGCGCGAACCACTTGATCTCGTCCTTCAGTCGCTCCGCGTCGTGCGGATCAGCGCAGACGATGGCGAGCATGCCGAGCTTGCGCTCGATGCGCTGGCGCGCCAGACGCGCGAGCAGCAATGCATCGCCCGAGCCGGGCGGCAGCGCGAAACTGGGGCGCTCGCCGGTTTTAAGGCTGGCGCCGAGCAGGGGAGAAGGATGGGCCACGCGGGAATAAGAGTAAAAGCCGGCGCTACAAATGCAAAACGCGCCGCGAAGACTCGTGGCGCGTACTACGTCTAACTGCAATAAATTCAGTCACCATTATACGAGGCCAACTCATCTTGAAATCGCCCATTTCGCCAAGGCGCGGCCAAGGGCCAGAAGGCACGAGCACCGAAAAAGAGCTTCCGTTTCAGTTGACCCAACGGTTACATTCCCGGTCACATACGCGGCCCCACAGTCGGCCCCATACCTGCATTTGGGTGCCGTCACACATCAGGTAGACTAGAGTTTTGCATCACGGATCGCCGAGCCATGACTGAAATAATTTTCATCGTCGAAGAAGCACCGGAAGGTGGCTACACCGCGCGTGCTGCGGGTGAGTCGATATTTGCCGAAGCCGATTCGTTCGAGGAGTTGCATGCCGAGGTGCGTGATGCGGTGCATTGCCACTTTGATGAAGGTACGGCCCCCAAGCTGATTCGGCTGCATTTTGTGCGTGATGAGGTGATCGCAGCGTGAAATTGCTGCGTGCTGCGGTAAAAATCGGCACGTTCTCAGCCAGCGAAATTCCAAGCGCCAATCTCGACAGTAAGCCGATAGCGGTTTACTTGAATCGATGACGATGTCACCGCGCTTCTTTGCATTGATCTCCGCAGCCGGCGCGGGCGAACGTGCCGGCACGCAAGTGCCAAAACAATACGTGCCGCTGCTTGGCAAACCGATGTTGGCTCACACAATTGCCGCATTTGCCGCCTGCGCTCGCATCGACGCCATTCACGTGGTAGTCGCACCCGAGGACAACTGGCCTGAAACCCTTGGTGCAAGCGCCTCTTCACGCCACGTCCAATTTCACCGGGTAGGCGGTGCCACCCGTGCGCAGAGCGTGCTCAACGGCCTCAACGCCATGGAAGCCGACGCACAAGACTGGGTGCTGGTACACGACGCCGCCCGCCCGTGCATCACCCCGGCCATGATCGAAGGATTGATCACCT
This sequence comes from Burkholderiales bacterium, assembly GCA_031387185.1. Lineage (GTDB taxonomy): Bacteria > Pseudomonadota > Gammaproteobacteria > Burkholderiales > JAEUOS01 > CANJDH01. The sequence goes on along the minus strand of JANNCZ010000861.1, from coordinate 7,455 downwards.
CAGTCAAGGAGGACTCAGTGGGCGGCCTGCTGGCACTGCCGGTGCCGGACACCGTCAAGCGCGCCGACAGTGCAGGGCGCGTGGCTGACACCATCGCACGCGAAGGCTTGTGGCTCGCGCAAACCCCACAAATGTTTCGCTATGGGGTGCTGCGTGAGGCACTGCAGCGCTACCCGGACGTGACAGACGAAGCCGGTGCCATCGAACGCATGGGTTTAAAGCCCAAGCTGGTGGTGGGCGATGCGCGCAACATCAAAGTGACCTACCCGGCGGATTTCGCGTTGGCGCAAGGCTATCTTAAAACGCCATAATGGCATCGGCCTGCAAGCCGCTTCTACCAACGGTTTAGATGTTACAGATGGCTAAGGCCCTTGTCTACCAAGGGTTTCCGGCCGGAACCACCTGGCACGATTTGTGAGATGCGTTGGCCGCTGAAAAAAATTTCAGTCTGCGCGCGCCAGACTTTTCCAGCCAATCACAGCGGCATCGGTGCGGTCGAAATCGGTGTCGCCACCGTAGATCAACGCACGCCGCGTTACCTCGCCGATATGGCGCTCAACCGTGCTCAGCGCTTGCAGCCAACTGGCCTGAAACGTTTGGCCCGATTTGATCTCGACGAGAGTGAAGCCGCCGTCCTGCTCCAGCAGCAAATCAACTTCATTGCCGATGTTGTCACGCCAGAAATAGAGCGGGCGCGCGTCGCCGCGCACGGCGCGCCACTTGAGCGCTTCGGTGACGGCCCAGGTTTCAAACAACGCGCCACGCGCGTAGTGACTGGCCATGTCTGACTCGGAGGTGATGCCGAGCAGCCAGGCCGCGAGGCCGGTGTCGAGGAAGTACAGCTTTGGTGCCTTGACCAGGCGTTTGCCGAAATTGCGGTGATAGGGCGCGATGCGTTTGACCACGTAACTGGCTTCGAGCACGTTCATCCATGCTGAGGCAGTGGGGTGCGAGATGCCGCAATCGCTGGCGAGCGAGTTGATGTTGAGCAGTTGCCCGGTGCGCGCCGCGCACAGTCGCAGGAAGCGCTGGAAGTTACCCAGATCATGCACTGCCGTCAGCGAGCGGACGTCGCGCTCAAGGTAGGTCTGGACATAGTCTGCGTAGTAGCGGCGCGGATCGGTCTGGCGCGCATACAGCGCCGGGTAGCCGCCTTGCCAGAGCAGGGCATTGAGGGTGGCGGGCGTGCGCTTGGCATTAGCGAGTTCTTTCAGGCGCAAGGGATGCAGTTCGATCAGTGCCGCACGGCCAGCGAGACTTTGCGTGATACCGGCCAGCAGCGAGAACTGTTGCGATCCGGAGAGGACGTAGCGTCCCACCATGCCATCGCGATCCACCAGGGTCTGAATGTAGGAGAACAGCGCCGGGACGTATTGCGCTTCGTCGATGATGAGCGGTGCCGCATGCTGGCGCAAAAAGCCACGCGGGTCGTCGCGCGCAAACTCGCGCAGGTCCGGGTCTTCCAGAGACACCATGTTCCAGCCGGGCAGAGTGTGGCGCAGCAAGGTGGACTTGCCGGCCTGGCGCGGCCCGGTCACCACGGCGACCGGGTTGGTGCGCAGTGCTTCGATGAGCAGCGCCTCGGACGTGCGCCTGAAGTAATTTGCCATGATTTGCTATTTTAAAGAAAAATCTTAAAATAGCAAATTGCTGCCTGCACCAACTGCCTGCACCAAACTTCGCGGGCTGATGCCCGCCTGCAAGCGGCTCCCGGAGCCAGTCTCAGAGGGGTGGCATGGCGAAAGGTAGGTCCTTGACCGCTGTGTGGCCAGCTCGCGCAGTACCAGATGATTCGCCTGCGTTTGATCGACGCTGAGGCGTCTGTCTGATGCCGGGTTTGCGCTAAAGTTGTTGCCCTGACGCTGCCCGTTTTCGAAAGCGGCGCATACGTTCATAGACTGGGAGGGACTGCATGACTGCATTGGCGGGTATCAAAGTGCTCGATTTGAGCCGTGTGCTCGCTGGCCCATCGTGCGGCCAGTTGTTTGCCGATATGGGCGCCGACGTGATCAAGATCGAGGATCGTGAAGGCGACGAGAACCGGCGCTGGCTGCCGGTGGTCGATGGCCGTGGCGCCAATTTCATGTCGGTCAACCGCGGCAAGCGCGGCATGACGCTCAACCTGAAAAGTCCGCGTGGGCAGGAAATCCTCGCGCGCCTGGTGCGCCGCTCCGATGTGTTGATCGAAAACTTTCCGCCTGATACCGCTGCGCGCCTTGGCTTGAGCTGGGAGAAGCTTTCGGCGATCAACGAGAACCTGATCCATCTTTCGATCACCGGCTACGGCGCGCGCGGGCCGCTGCGCAATCGCCCTGGCTACGACAACATGCTGCAGGCCTTCACCGGGATGATGGCGATGACTGGTGAGGCTGATGCCGGGCCGGCGCGCCTCGGCCCTTCGGTGATCGACATGGGCACCGGCATGCTGGCGTTTGCCGGTGCCTGTGCGGCGCTCCTGGCGCGCGCGCAGGGCAAGGCCAAGGGGCAGCATGTCGAAGCCTCACTGATGCAAACTGCGGTAGCGCAGTTGGGTTATCACTTCACCGCCTACACCATGGCGGGCGTGGTGCCGCAGCGCACTGGCTCTGCCGTGTGGCACATCGTGCCGTATCAGGCGTTTCGCACTGCGGATGGCTGGGTGCTGGCTGGGGCCACCAATGATGCGGTGTGGGTGCGCCTGGCCGAAGCGATTGGCATGGGGCATCTTGCTACCGACCCCCTGTATGTGAATGCGCGCGGGCGGGCCGGCCGGCGTGAAGAATTGATTGCGCTGATCAGCCCGACGTTTCTCGCCCATGGCACGGAAGAATGGGTGAAGCGGCTCGACGCGGCGCGGGTGCCGTGCAGCGCGGTGCAGGATGTGGCGCAGGCGATTGCCCATCCGCAACTGGCGGCGATGGACATGGTGCATGAGGTCGACGATGGGCGCGGTGGCACCTTGAAACTCGCTGGCGTGCCGCTGTGCATGTCGGCCACGCCGCCGCAACCGGGCGGGCGGCCACCGGATTTGGGTGAACATACCGACAGCGTGCTGCGTGACGAGCTCGGCTTCACAATTGACGACATCGCGGCGCTGCGGACAGAGGGGGTGATATGAAGAGCAACACAGAGGGCAGCATAGGGGGCGGCATGATGAGCGGCGCAGAGGGGACAATATGAATGGCAGCATCGGCATTGAACGCGATGAGCGGGGCGTAGTCACACTGCGCATCAACAACCCGGCGCATCGCAATGCGCTCAACGACGACATGATCGCCGGCCTCACGGCGGGATTCAAGGCGGCGGCGGATGACCCGCAGTGCCGCGTGGTGGTGTTGCGCGGGGCGGACGGCATGTTTTGCGCGGGACGCGAGATCAACGACATCCAGTCACTGCAGGGCGCGGGCATGGACGTGCTCAATGCTGCCTACGCACGATTGCTGGAGTTGAACCTCGCTGCCTATTACTGCCCCAAGCCGGTGGTCGCGGTGCTCGAGCGTTATGCGCTCGGCGCCGGCATCATGATCGCCGGCTGGGCTGATATTGCGCTCGCCGAAGAGGCCTGCCTGATCGGCTACCCCGAAGTGAAAATCGGCCTGCCACCGACCCAGACCACGATTCAACTGATCCGCGGCGTGCATCGCAAGGCTGCGGTGGAACTGCTCCTGACGGCACGCAACATACGCGCACCGGAAGCGGCGCAGCTCGGGCTCATCACACGCGCAGTGCCGGCCGGTGCCCTGCAAGGCGAAGCCGATACGGTGATTGATGCGCTGTTGGCGGCCAGCCCCGAAGCGCTCACACGCACCAAGCAGATGATCTGGAAAATCGAGGATGCCGACTACCGCTCGGCGATTACCATCGGCGTGGACGTGATCTCGGTGGCTGCCGCGACCGCATCGGCCAAAGAGGGGATTGCCGCATTCGTTGAGAAAAGGAAACCGCAATGGTGAATCGCCGCAGATTTGTGGGTGCCGCTGCGCTGGTGCCCGTCGCCCTGGGGCACATGGCGCTCTCGCGGTCCCTGCTGGCGCAGACCTGGCCGGACCGGCCGATGCGCATGATCATTCCGTTTCCCGCCGGCGGCCCGGTCGATGCCGGTGGCCGCCTGATTGCCGCTGCGCTTGGCGAAGTGCTGGGCCAGCCAATCGCAATTGACATTCGCACCGGTGCCGGTGGCTCGGTCGGCGTCGAGGCGGCAGCCAAGGCCACGCCGGATGGCAATACCATGGTGTTCGCCACGACTGGCGCGTTGACGGTCAATGTGACGCTGTTGCCGAACATCGGCTATGACACGCGCCGCGATTTGATTCCGGTGTCAATTGCGATCAGCACGCCGCTGTTGCTCGCCTGCCGCGAAGGGCTGCCGGTGCAGGATCTGGCCGGCCTGATTGCGCTCGCCAAGTCCAAACCTGGCAACCTCACACTCGCCACCTCCGGCGTGGGCGGGCCGCCACACCTGTTGGCCGAGATGATGCGCCAGCGTGCCGGGCTCGATTTCACGGTGGTGCATTACCGCGGCGCGGCACCGGCGATGGTGGCGATCCTCGCCAACGAAGTCGATGTCACCATCCTCGACCCGGCGGTGATGATCCCGCACATCAAGGCCGGCAAGATGCGCGCGCTCGCCACCACCAGCCGCAACCGCAACCCGACCATGCCCGCCATTCCCAGTCTCGTCGAAGGCGGGCTACGCGGCATCGAGTTCGAAAACTGGTACGCGCTGATGGTGCCCTCGGCCACGCCGCCGGAGCGCATCAAACGCCTGCGTGAAGGCATGAACCGTGTGATGGCCAAGCCAGGCCTATTCGACATCTTCATCAACCAGGGCGGCCGGATCATCGACATGGGGCCGGAAGAGGGCGCAGCCTTCATTCGCCGCGAAGTGGAAACCTGGGGCGAAGTGGTGCGCACGGCGCGCATGACGGCACAGTGAACGATGCGGGAAGCGGTGGGCATCTACGCTCGCTCGCCCGATACGAGCGCTACAACCGATCCAATCGATACAACCGATAGAGTGACCCATGCGATTTTCAATTGGTGAGGCGCGCCAACTGGTGGAAGCCACCATGGCGGCGGCGGGCCACAGGGCGGAAGAGGCGGCGATCATCGCCGACCACCTGATCGATTGCGAACTGCGCGGGCTGGGCTATGGTGGTCTCGCGCGTGCGATCTCGATTGTCGAGCGGATACGCCGCACCACTACGCCACGCCGCCCGATTACCGCGCTGCAGGAAACGCCGTTCTCGGCGTCGCTCGACGGCGGCGACAACGTGGGTTACCTGGTCGGGGCGCGCTGCACCAGCATTGCCATTGAGAAGGCAGGGCAGACCGGTGTGGCCGTGATCGGCGCTTCCAAGACCTGGTTCACCGGCATGTATTCGTATTACCTCGAACGCATTGTCGCCAAGGGCCTGGTTGGCATGATCGCCGGCAGCGGCACGCAATTGGTGGCGCCGCACGGTGGCACGCAGGGGCGCTACGGTACCAACCCGATTGCCTTCGGCTTTCCTTCGGCCACCACGCCGGTGATCTGGGACATCGGCACTTCCAACGTGATGATTGGCGAAGTTGCGCTCAAGGCGCGCCTGGGCGAGCAACTGCCCGAGGGGCAGGCCTTTGATGCCGAAGGCCGGCCCACGCGTGACCCGGCTGCCGCACTCGGTGGCGCCTTCGCCGTCTGGGGCGGCCACAAAGGTTCAGGCCTGGCGATGATGATCCAGATGCTGGCGATGATGACCGGGCAAGTGATTGCCCCCGGGCCGCAGCGTGACAGCGGCCTCTTCATCCTCGCGGTCAAACCGGCGCTGGTTGGTTCGGGTGACGATTTTCCGGGGCGCGTTTCCGAATACGCGCAAAGCATTCGCGACACGCGGCCGCAGGATCCGGCGCAGCCGGTGCGGGTGCCGTTTGACCGCTCCAGTGCGGAGCGCGAGCGGCGGCTGGCGGGAGGTGTGATTGACGTGCCCGATACGGTGGCTGAGGCGCTGCGCCGGATCATTGAGGAAGGTCGCGGCGGCCGCTAATTGCGGAGCCGTTGCCGCATCGCCGGCTTGCCTTGAGCCAAGCGAAAAAATTGTAAAACAGCAAAAGCGCGCCGGAAGCTTCGGTCGCAGTATTGACGGCACGCCGCGAGTGCCATGACGTCCTAAAAAAACGGGTCACGCCCCGGCAGATAGGCGCCTTGCCCCTGCAACGGATTGCGGTTGACCAGTGGCCGGCCAAACATCGGGTGGGTCAGGCTGCGCACTTCGTGCTCCAGCGTGAACAGATGCGCACCGGTGTCCGGGTCAATGAGCTTTTCAAACCGGTATTGCCACTGGTCGCTTTCTTCGCTGATGAGGCCGCGCTTTTTCAAGTCGGCGTGGGGGCCCTCAAAATCCGCGACGTAGATGGCGATGTGATGGCCGTCGTAGGGCGCGATGGCGGCATCGGTCTCGCGATAGATGATTTCCTGATGCGCGCCGGCGTTGATGTGGGCGGCGATGCCGCCGGCGGTTTCGAGCCGTGCCGGCGCGTGAATGATCTGTTCATAAAATTTGACGATGCCCGCTGCCGTGCCGCGCGGCACCGGCAATTCGACATAGGGCATGCCAAGGCGCATCGGGCCGAAGCGCGCTTGCGGCGCGTGCGCGCGAACCTGGTTGCCCCAGGGGCAAGTGGCCTCGATCACGCCGCCGTGGTCAGTCCACGTGAAGCGCGTGCCGTCGAGTTTTTTGTCGATGCTGGCGAGGCCGCTGCGCGCTACCGCCAGGTCGGGCATCACAAAGCCCGCCACGCCGCGGAGTACCTGCGGTGGCCGTGTCGGCGAGTGCACCTGCTGGCGGCCGATGTTGATCCACATGTTCACATCGGTCACATGCATGTAGGGGTCGCGCGTGAAGCCGAGACCTTGCAGCCAGAAAATTGACGCGAGACGCTGGTCGTTCTGGGTGACGTTGAGATGTTCGAGCAGCACGATGTTGCCAGTGCTCTCGTGTGCGCGGTCGAATGTAGGCATAGGTGCGGGGGGTGTGGTGGTGTCCATGGTTTCTCGCGTAATCAGGCGTTCATGAAAGTATTGCGGCCTGAGCGGTCAACGCCGCGCATCAGGAATATCTGACGCCTGGAATGATTGGTGGTGGTGATGTCGCGGGCTTTCTCCTGCGCGATTTCACGGTCAAACACGCTGGTGGTCGGCATGTAACGCATGGTGATGCCGCGCCGTGGCTTGGGCGAGGTATTCGGCTCCGAGCCATGCAGCAGGTAGACATCGTGCAGCGAAATCTGGCCCGCTTTGAGCACGATATCGTCGGCTTTTGATTCGTCGTATTCGCTGCGGTCGAGTTCCTGCGTGAGGGTGACGTCACCCGCCGTGACTTTGTTGTGGCGCTTGAGCGCGCGCTCTTTGTGCGAGCCGCGAATCACGCGCAGGCAGCCGTTCTCCACCGTCGAGTCGTCCACCGCCAGCCACGCAGTGCAGGTGGCGAGCGGGCG
>JANNCZ010000832.1:0-2504 GCA_031387185.1 Burkholderiales bacterium | reverse complement strand
CGATGGCCCAAGCATGGCCTGCCAAGTCAGTGCGCATCGTCGTACCGTTCGCCCCTGGAGGCGGCAACGATCTGTTTGCGCGCCAACTCGCACCGCGCCTGTCCGAGGCATGGAAGCAGCCGGTCGTGATTGACAATCGCGCCGGAGCGGGTGGCAATATCGGTACCGCCGAGGTGGTCAAGTCAGCGGCCGACGGCTACACCCTGCTACTAAAACATTCCGGCACGCTTGCCATCAACCCGCCGCTTTACGGCAACTTGCCCTTTGACGTGCAGCGCGACTTGCAACCGGTGGTGATGTTCGCCGTTTCGCCGCTGGTGCTGGTGGTGCCGCCGGACTCACCGGCGAAGACACTCGCCGAACTGATCGCGCGCGGCAAGCAGGCGAACCTGAATTATGGATCGGGTGGCGCCGGCACAGGTGCGCACCTGACGGGTGAAATGTTCGCCAGCCGGGCCGCCATCGCGGCCTTGCACATCCCCTACAAGGGCACAGTACCGGCGCTGACCGATCTGGTGTCCGGGCAACTGCAGTTCATGTTCAGCGTGACCCCCTCGGCGGTGCCGTTCCTCAAAGGCAATCGCCTGCGCGCACTCGCGGTCACCGGCGCGCGGCGTCTGCCGACGTTGCCAGAGGTGCCAACCATGGTCGAGGCCGGCATCGCCAATTTCGAGAGTTCGCTCACCTATGGCATCCTGGCGCCTCGCGGCACGGCTGAATCCGTGGCGCGCGAAGTACAACGTCAGGTACTAGCGGCAGCGGCAACGCCGGAGTTCCAGGAGCGCCTGCGCGGCGAGGGCGCGCTGCCGGTAGCTGGCGGGCCGGTGGAGTTTGCAGCGTTGATCCGCGCCGAGACTGACAAGTGGGCCACGGTCATTCGTGCCTCCGGCGCGAAGCCACAGTAGGCACCGTGCCCCGCCTCGAACGCTGCGGCGCGCCCGCGCTCAACTATGAATTGGACGACTTCACGGATCCGTGGCGCGATGCACCAGTGTTGCTGCTCCAGCACGGCAACGGCCGGAGCGCACGCTTCTGGTACCGCTGGGTGCCCTATCTGTCGCGGTGGTACCGCGTGCTGCGCCCGGACTTGCGTGGCCTCGGCAATTCATCGCGCGACTTCGACCTGGCCGGCACGATGACGCTCGACGCGCTGCTCGAGGATACGGTCGCATTGCTCGACCACGTTGGCGCAAGAGATGTGCATTTCGCAGGTGAGTCGATGGGCGGCATCCTTGGCATCGCGCTTGCCGCGCGCCGCCCGGAGCGCTTGCGCACCCTGACCCTGGTGGCAACACCGGTTTCGATCAGTGACGCGATGAAGCAGCGCTATGCGCGCGGGCACGGCTCCCGCGTCGAGGCCATGCGTGCCATGGGAATTCGCGACTGGGTCGCGGCGACGACGCGCGAGACGCGCATCCCCGCCGATGCCGAGCCGGCCCTGTTCGACTGGTACGTCGATGAGTTTGCACGCGGTGATGCCGAAGTTCAGATGGCGATGTCGGCTCTGGTCAACCGTGCCGACGCTGGTGCCATGCTGCCGCGGGTGCGCTGCCCGGTGTTGGGGCTGTATCCGCAGGACGGGCAGATCACCAGCGGGGAGGAAGGGAGGCTGCGTGAGGGCCTGTCCAGCTTTGAATTGGTACACCTGCCCACCCGCTATCACATGATCCACCTGACGCACGCGCGCCAGTGTGCCGAGCGCACTCTGGCGTTCTGCGCGCAGCACGACGGACTCGCCGTGAGCGAGCCTTGAACCGTCTGTGCATTCGAGAAGGACCAAAACATGGCCGGCAACCGCTTCGAATTGTGGTGAGTAGCAGAAAATGGCACTGAGCAGCATCCAATGGCAGGGCCCCCCGTCAAACCAATAACAGGAGAACAGACATGAAGCACTTCATCGTACTCGCAGCCCTCTTGCTCGGCGGTTGCGCCGCGCAAGGCGGGCTCAACATCAAGGAAATGGGCTCGTTCCATGTTGGAGGGCGCGAGCACACGGTCAGCGGCCAACCGATCAAAACGGTGACCTTCACCGTCGGCGGCGCCCCCGCCAAGCTCGATCCGAACGGCGTCTATCAGGTCGAGCAGATGTATGTGCAGTACTTCGTTCCCGCCAATGGACGCGGCACGCTGCCGTTGTTGATGTGGCACGGCGGCGGCCTCTCCGGCGTCACTTACGAGACCACGCCCGATGGCCGCCCCGGCTGGTTGCAATACTTCATTGGCCAGGGCTGGACCGTCTACAACTCCGACGCCGTCGAGCGCGGCCGCTCGGGCTGGGCGATGACGCCGGAAGTATTCAAGGGCGAACCGGTGTTCCTCACCAAGGAAAATCCCTTCGAGCGCTTTCGCATTGGCGCGGGCGCGGGGTCGTACAACAAAGACCCGGCGAAGATGAAAATGATGCCGGGCAGCCAGTTCCCGCCCGAGGGTTACGACAACTTCACCAAGCAGGGCGTGCCACGCTGGACCACGACTGACAACGCCATCATCGCCGCCTACACCGC
>JANNCZ010000799.1:0-8850 GCA_031387185.1 Burkholderiales bacterium | reverse complement strand
GCAGTGTGGATCACGGCGTGCCCGTGCAGGTCAAAGCGCGTCTTGCGGCCGCGGTCAAACATGTGGATTTGCGTTGCGTCGCGAATGCCGAACAGCGTGCCGTGCAGGGTGACGGTGTCGTTGATGCGCAGCGCGCGCACTTGCGCTTCGGTGACGGGACTAGTCAGTTCGTGATGGGCCATGTCTCTACAACCCTTGGTGGGAGCGCATCACGGCAGCATTGCCGCAAAAACCGTTGGCAGGAGCCATTCGCAGGCCGATGCCAAAATTCATTTTGACCGCATGCCCTTGGCGTTGATCAGAAACCATAGCGCACCCCCGCCTGCGTAAACGTCGCTCGTGCGCGCCTGGCCGAGTGGCACTGCATGTTGACCGCGACCGGGTTCATCGTGATGTGCGTCGCGGCGACTTCGATATGCACGGCAAACGCAGTCGAGTCGCCACCCAACCCCTGCGGGCCGACGCCGAGTTGGTTAATCGCCGCGGTGAGTTGCGCTTCGAGCTTCGCGCCCTCGGCATCGCTGCACACGCTGCCGAGTGGCCGCGTGCCGGCGCGCTTGGCCAGCGCCACACACAAATCTGACGTGCCGCCGATACCGACGCCGACGATGGTCGGCGGGCAGGTCTTGCCGCCGGCGGCGAGCACGCAGTCAACGACAAACGTTTTTATCGCATCGACACCCTCTGCGGGAATCGCCATCTTCAAAAACGAGTTGTTTTCCGAGCCGGAACCTTTGGGTACCATTTCGATTTCGAGCGTGTCGGCCTTATCGGAAAAATCGATGTGGATCACCGGCACTTCGGCGCCACACGAGCTGTGCTCGTTTTTGCGGGTGATCGGATGCACGACCGAAGAGCGCAGCGGATACTCGCGCGTGGCGCGCGCGCAGCCGGCGCGGATCGCCGCCTTGAGCGCGAAGCCATCGATGGCGACATCGCGCCCGATGGTGACGTTGTAGATCGGGATGCCGGTGTCCTGACACAGCAGGTTGTCGGTGTCTTCGGCGACCTTGATGTTGGTAATCATGGTGCCGATGATGTTTTTCGCGGTCGCGTCAGTCTCGCTTTTATCGATGCGCGCGAACCCCGCCTTGATGTCTGGTGGCAATATTTTGAGCGCGCGGATGTACAACTCTTTGGCGGCGTCTTCAACGGCTTGCGGATCAATTTTCATCATCAACCCGCACTCAACTTGCGCGCAGTAATGATCTTGCGCCAGACCTCAATCTCGGCCTGCATCACTTTCTCAAATTCATCCGGCGTATTGCCCACCGGCGTGAGGCCCTGCACAAACAGGCGGCCGCGCATCCCGGCATCGTCGAGCACGCGCGCGGTGTCACGCTGCAGTTTGTCCACCACCTCACGCGGCGTACCGGCCGGCAGCAGCAAGCCGAACCAGCCGGTGTTCTCGAAACCCGGCAAGCCGCTCTCTGCCGCAGTCGGCACATTGGGCAACATCGCCGAGCGTGTCTTGCTGGTGACGGCAAGCGCCTTGATCTTGCCCTGATTGACGAAGCCGACGGCACCGGCCATGTTGCCGACCATCATTTGAATTTGCCCGGCGACGAGATCGTTGTAGCCGAGCGCTTCGCCCTTGTAGGGCACATGCACGATTTCAATGCCGGCGGCAGCGGCGAAATTCTCTCCCGCCATATGCACCTGGCTGCCGACGCCGGCCGAGCCGAAGTTGATCGAGCCGGGTTTGGCGCGCGCCAATGCGATCAGCTCCTTGATGTTGTTGGCCGGCACGGCCGGGTTGATCACTACCAGCATCGGCCCCATCGCCACGTTGGTGACGGGAATGAAATCCTTCTGTGCGTCGAACGGCATCTTTTTGTACAGGCTCGGGTTGATGGTGAAACTGCCCGACGCCATCAGGATGGTGTAGCCGTCGGGCGTGGCCTTGGCCACCACGTCGGCACCGATGTTGCCGCCCGCACCGAGCCGGTTCTCGATCACCACTGACTGATTCCAGAGCTCACCGAGCTTTTGCCCAACGATGCGCGCCACCACATCAGTGGTGCCGCCGGGGGCGAAGGGCACGACAATGCGCACCGGCTTGCTGGGCCAGGCCTGCGCGAAGACAGCTTGCGCAGCGGCGAGTGGCGCGACGCACAGCGCAGCGAGGAAGATTCGTTTGACGATTCTCATGAAGCTCTCCTTGAGTCGGTACCAATCCATGTCAATCCAATCAATTCACACTCAGTTCACCAAGGCCAGCGCAAACGCCAGACCCGTTACCAGCGCCACGCCGGCGCCGCCGGCGATCCAATTCTTGCGCTGCCCCGACCACGGGCCAAACTCGATCAGGATCAGGCGCAGGCCACCGGTCAGGTGTGCAGCGAGCAAGATCACCAGGCCCCACTCGGCAAACTTGAACAGGGGCTGATCGGTCCAGGCAATCATGCGATTGAACGACGCTTCTCCCGCCAGCGCGTGGCCGAGCGCCCAGAAATGCACTGGCAGAAACAGCGCCAGCAGCACGCCTGAGGCGCGATGCGCTACAAACGCCCAGTAGGACGGGTGGTTGCGCGAACGCGAATCGATTTTTCGCACAGTGCTCATGGGGTGTTCACCGTTTGCTCACTTCACGCTCATCCCATGTACACGCCATACACCGCGCGCAAGCCGAGAAACAAAATCGTGATGCCGAACAATTTGGTGACGGTGACTGAAAGAAAACGATTCAAGCCGAGCCACTCCTCGCAGACACGCATCAGGCCAATCGGCACATGCACCACGCAAGCGAGCACGAAGATGCCATAGAACGCGGCGAATGCCAGCGAGCCGCGCGTGCGCGCCAAAATCTCGCTGCCGGTCAGCCCACCGCGCACCGCGTAGATCATCACCGCAATGTGCACCACCACGCACAGCGCCAGCAGCATGGCGCTGATGCGCTGCCAGTACCAGAGCTTGGCTTCGACGATGCGCGGGTCGTTGCTCATGCTGCAAGCGCCTCACGCGTGCCGGTCACGGACTGCTTCGCGAAGCGTGGCGCAAGGTCAACGCACTGTGCGTTCATCCCAATTCCCCCATCACCGCCGCGCGCGCTGCAAGGCGCTTGAGACCCGAGATGCCCGCCGTCGGCTCGATGTGTTTGGGGCAGCGCTCATTGCACGAGCCTTGCGTGTGGCAGGCGTGGCAGCCGGCATCGCCGGACACCGCAAGCAAGCGCTCTTTTTGCTGCACGTCGCGCACATCGTTGACCAGCGTCCAGGCGCGGTTGAGCGCAGCCGGGCCGAGGAATTCGCGCCGCCACGCCACCACATCGCACGACGCGTAGCAGGCAGCGCAACCGATGCATTCGTTGCCGGCATCGACGGCGGTGCGCTGCTTCGACTCCGGTTTGACCACCGCAAAGTCATCGTGACGCGTCTTGCTGCCCTTGAACTGCCCGCGGGCCTTGGCCCATTTATCGAAGAACTCGCGCATGTCGGTGGCGAGGTCTTTGATCACCGGCAGGTTGGCCAGCGGCGCAATTTCGAGCGCGCCGTCTTCGGCGACTTTACTCACATGGGTGCGGCAGGTCCAGCGTGCCTTGCCGTTCACAGTCATCGCGCAGGAGCCACACACGCCGACGCGGCAGGCGAAGCGGTAGGCGAGCGTGGGGTCGATGTGGCGCTGGATGTGCGTGACGACGTCGAGCACGGTTTGTGACTCGCGGCGCGGCACTTCGTACACCTTGAAGCCGCCCTGCGCCTTGCCACGCCAGACCGAGACACGCAATGTGCCGCCTGCGGCAACCCGGGATTCGTGGGTGTTCATGGCGGCCATCTTAATGTGCGTCGAGAAATGCTTCGACTTCGCCGCGCGACGGCATGCTGCGCGCACCGGCGCGCGTCACCTTGATCGCCGCCGCCGCGCTGGCAAAACGGAACATGGCTTCGAGCGGCACGCGCTCTGCCTTGGCGTACTCGCCGGCGAGCAGCGCCACCGCGCCGTGAAAGGCATCGCCCGCGCCGGTGGTGTCGATGGCCTTGACCGGATACGCCGCAGTGAAATGCAGATTGCCAGGTTGAGCCGCCGTCAGCCACGCGCAGCCGCGCTCGCCCAACGTGACCGCCGCGACGCGAGCGCCCAGCGCAATCGCCGCGCCCAGACCCAAGGCCATGTCCGACTCATCAATGGCGGGCTGTGCGCTCGTGTGGGCCGCTGCATCGGCCTCGGCGGCGCTGCAAAAACTGCGAAACCCGGGTTCTGAAAACACGCAGTAGTCAGCGAGCCCTGCGAGGTCGCGCAACACTTCACGCCCTGCCGTGTCGCCATCGAGCACGGTAGGGATGCCTGCCCTGCGAGCCGCTCCCAGAGCCGTTCTTGAGCCTATCGGCCAGCGCACGTCCGCCAGCAGCGCGTCGCAGGCCGGTGGCATGACGGAGTTTGACGCCGGTCCGGACGCCGCGCCAGACGCTGCTGGCGCACCCAGTTGATGCAGCGGCAACCACGCTGCGTCGCTCGCAAGCGCCGACCCGCGCGCGTTGACGATCAAGCGCTCACCTTTTGCATCGACCAGAATCACCGAATGCGAAGAAGTGCAGCCAACGACGCGATGCATGTGTGTGGCATCCACACCATGCCGCACAAAATCAGCCTGCATGCGCTCGGCAATGTCATCGTCACCGCACGGCCCCCAGAAGCGCGCCGTGCCGCCGAGATGTGCGACTGCCACCGCCGCATTGGCCGCCATGCCGCCGCCGGGTTCGGTGAATGAGGATGCGCGCAGCTTGGCCGGCGGCTGCGGCACCGACTCGACCGTGAACACGCGGTCGAGCGAGGTGTGGCCGACGCAGACAACCACCGTCACGCGCTGGCCTCATCCATTGCCACACGCACAATCTGGCCGATCAGCGCGCATTCATCGAGTGTGAGCGAGAGCGGGATGCGCACATCGCACAGGCCGCGCAACAGCAGCGCCGTGCGTGGCAGCGCACCCGGCGTCAGATAGTGCCAGTGGCCAAAATGGCTGGTGAAGCCTTGCGGTTTCTCCACGCCAAACCATTTGATATGCAGGCCACGGCCGTCGCAGGCAGCCAGAAACTTCTGCAAAGCTGATGGCGGCAGATCGACATGAAACTGGATCGAGCTGGCGACGAACTGCTCCTCGCGTTGCCGGGGCGGCACACGCAGATGCGGCACGCCGGTCAGCGCTGCATCAAGTGCGGCATAGAGCGCGTTCCACTGCTGCGCACGCTGCGGCAACAGCGCGATCTGTGGCCGCAACAGCGCGGCGGCGAGCGTGGACATGCGCAAACTGAAGTTGGGCGTGGTGTAGCGCCAGCGCTCAAACACGGCATCGCCGGGGCGCAGCAAGTGCTGGCCATAGAGCATGTAGCTGCCCGACATCAGGATCACCTGCGCGGCGATGTCGTCGTCGTTGGTGATCAAGAGACCGCCTTCACCGCTGTTGATGTGCTTGTAGGTCTGTGCGGAAAAGCAGCCGATGCGGCCCCAGGTGCCGGTGGGGCGCCCGGCCCACGACGCGCCCATGGTGTGGGCGCAGTCTTCGATCACCGCAATGCCGAGGCGCTCACACAGCTGTGTCACGGCGGCCAAGTCCGAGATGTGACCGCGCATGTGCGACAGCATCAACACCTTGGCGCCGCTGCTTGCAGCCTTGCTTTCAAGGTCGGCCAGATCCAGCGTGCAATCGTCGCTCATCTCCACCAGCACCGCATGGGCGTTGGCATGCGCGATCGAACCGGGCACTGGGGCGAGCGTAAATGCGCTGGTCAGCACCGCGTCACCGGGTTTGACACCCACCGCCTTCAATGCAGTAAACAAGGTCGCGCCGCAGGAACTCATGGCCACGCAGTATTTCGCGCCGACGGTGGCGGCGAATTCTTCTTCAAGCAAAGCCGTCTCGGAGCCGCGCCCGCCGGTTTCGCCATAGCGGTGCAGGCGGCCGCTTTGCATCAGCTCGAGCGCGCGCGCGATGCCTTCGGGTGGCACCGGCTCGGGCTGGGTCAGGTCGCGCGTCAAATGCATGGTGAGGGTTCCATCAAACTCAATGAGGCCGCAACACGATTTTTGCCGCTGCGGTCCTGCCCTTGTCGAGATCGTCAAACGCGCGCGCGCCTTCAGACAGCGGCCGCTCTTCGACCCACGCCAACTCGCCAAAGGTGCCTCCATGCAGCGCCGCGACGGTGGCGCGCAAATCAGCGGTGGAATAAGTGTAAGTGCCGAGCAACGTGATTTCGGCCAGCGTCAGCTTGCGCATGTCGATTTCGCTGGCCCAATCCTGCAGGCCGATGTGCATGATGGTGCCGCCGGGGCGTACTGCTTCGAGTGCTGCCTTGCGGGTGTGCACCGAGCCGACCGCGTCGATCACAAAGTGCGTTGAGTTGGCCGCCGGGCCGCCTTTGCTGGGCGCTGGGCCTTTGCCTGCTGCCGTGTCACGCGGATCAAACGCCACGCAGCCGGTGTGCTTCTCGATGGACGCGCGGCGCAGCGGATTGGTCTCCGCCACATGCACTTCGCGGCAGCCATAGCTCTTGAGCAAAATCGCGCACAGCATGCCAATCGCACCGCCGCCGATCACCAGCGTGCGGCCTTCCTGCACTGGCCGGTGCATGGCGCGCATCGACAGATTGAGGGCGTGCAGGGCGGTCGCAGCCGGCTCGGTGAGCGCGGCAGTGCGTGCGTCCATGTCTTGCGGAATGTCGATGATGGCGCTGACGGGCATCGCCATCTGCTGCGCAAACGCGCCGGGCAATTGCATGCCGATCATGGTGCGGTTGGCGCACAGATTGTTGCGGCCCTCGTGGCAGTAATCGCACACACCGCAGGCGACGATGGGGTTGCCGGTGACGCGTTTACCCTTGTGCGCACCTTCAACAATGGTGCCGGCAAATTCGTGGCCGAGGATCATCGGCGGCACGCGGCGCGGGTCATGGCCGTGATACGCATGCATGTCGGAGCCGCAGATGCCGACGGCGTCAATCCTGAGCACCACGCTATCTGCATCCGGAGCGGGGTCGGGTTCGTCGCGATAGGTGACTTGGTTGTTGGCGGTGTAAACGAGGGCTTTCATGGTGCTGATCCGGTGGTGTGAGGTTGTGCAAACAGGATTATTTTGCGGAAAAGCCGCCATCAACATACAGCGTCTGGCCGGTGATGTAGCTCGACGCATCGCTCGCGAGAAAAATACTGACGCCATGCAAATCATCGAGCGCGCCGTTGCGGCCGATGGCAGTTTGCGCGGCGTTCCTCGCGGCAATCTCCGGGTGGTCGAATACCGGGGCCGTCAACCCGGTGGGGAAGAAGCCGGGGCCGATGGCATTGCAGGTGATGCCGTGGCGCGACCACTCCTCGGCGATGGCGCGCGTCAGTTGCACGATGCCGCCCTTGCCCGCGCCATAGGGCGCGCTGTTGGCAAACGCGCGCTCGCTTTGCAGCGAGGCGATATTGATGATGCGGCCCCACTTGCGCTGCGCCATCGCCGGTGCCAGCGCTTGCGTGAGAAAAAACGGCGCGCGCAGGTGAATCGCGAGTTGCTCGTCCCACGATTGCGCGCTCACCTGCATGAAGGGTTCGCGCAGGTTGACGCCAGCAGCGTTGATCAGCACATCGACCGGGGCGCGGGCGGCGGCCTTGGCTGCGGTGGCTTTGAGAGCGTCCACAATGATCAGGTCGCACGCTTCAAACGCTGCGTCGATGCCCTCGGTCTGCAAGCCCCTGGCCGCTGCCGCGAGCGGCTCACTGCGCCGCGCCACCAGCGTGATGCGCGCACCGGCGAGGCCGAGCGCGCGCGCCATCGCCAGGCCAATGCCGGAGTTGCCGCCGGTCACCAGTGCGTGGCGGCCATCGAGCTTGAACAGTGCGGCAGGGTTCATGGTGCGAAGGTACTACGCGTTACACCGTGACCGGCGCACCCTTGTCGAAGGTCTCGTCCTTGAAATACTTGTCGAGCCGGTCATCCGCCGTGCGCGCGTGGCCTTCCATGCCTTCGAGGCGCGAAATGCGTGCCGTCACCTGGCCGACATCGCGGTTGGCACCGCGTGTCATGCGCTGCCAGGTCACGGTCTTGATGAACTTGTGTACCGAGAGGCCGCCTGAATAACGCGCCGCGCCCTTGGTCGGCAGGATGTGGTTCGGGCCCGAGGCCTTGTCCCCATAGGCGACGGTGGTCTCTTCGCCGAGAAACAACGAGCCATAGCAGGTGAGATTCTTGAGCCACCAGTCGAGGTCTTCGGTGTGTACTTCGAGGTGTTCTGAAGCGTACTGGTCGGAGATTTTCACGACCTCTTCGCGCGAGCCGCACAAGATCACTTCGCCATAGTCGCGCCAGGCAGCGGCTGCGGCATCGCGCGCGGTCGGCGGCAGGGTATCGATCAGGCCGGGAATGCGCGCCATCACGTCGCGTGCCAGCTTTTCGCTGGTCGTCATGAGCCACATCGGCGATTCGTGGCCGTGTTCACCTTGCCCCACCAGATCATTGGCGACGATGTAAGGGTCGGCGCTGTCGTCTGCAATCACCGCCACTTCCGACGGCCCGGCGAAGACATCAATGCCGACCTTGCCAAACAGCATGCGCTTGGCTTCGGCGACAAACTTGTTGCCGGGGCCGACGATGATGTCAGCCGGTTTGCCGGTAAACAGGCCATAGGCCATGGCGGCAATCGCCTGCACACCGCCGAGGGTCATGATGATGTCGGCCCCCGCGACCTTCATCGCGTACAGCACCAGCGGGTGAATGCCCTCGCCTTTGTAAGGCGTCGAGCAGGCAATGATGGTCGGCACACCGGCCGCCTTGGCGGTGGCGATGCTCATGTAGGCCGAGGCAATGTGCGCGTAACGCCCGGTCGGCACATAACAGCCGGCCACGTTGACCGGGATCAGGCGTTGCCCGGCGAT
>JANNCZ010000795.1:0-17058 GCA_031387185.1 Burkholderiales bacterium | reverse complement strand
ATTGGCCGACATGCCGACCGCAATAAAAAACAAGCCGAGCAGCAGCCCCTTGAACGGCTCGATGTCGGCTTCGAGCTCATGGCGGTATTCCGAATCGGCCAACAACATGCCAGCAAGGAACGCGCCCAGCGAGGCAGTCAGGCCCGCCACTTCCATCAGCAGGGTCACGCCGACGACCAGGAACAAGGCGGTCGCGGTGAATATCTCGCGCCCGCCCAGCACGGACACGGTGCGAAACAGGGGCCGCACCAGAAAGCGGCTCGACACCACGAGGGTGGCGATCACCCCGATGGCCTTGGCTGCGTCGAGCCAGCCGCCGCCGTGGGCGGCCTGGTCTGCCACGCCCATGGAGGCGGCGAAAAAGGGCAGGGCGGCGAGCAGGGGAATCACCGCCAGATCCTGAAACAGCAGAATGGCGAAGCTCTCGCGCCCGTGGCGCGTGGTGAGTTGCTTTTTCTCGGCCAGGGTTTGCAGCACAAATGCAGTGGACGACATGGCAAGGCCGAGGCCGGCGACGATGGCCGCCTGCCAGCGCCAGCCATTCGCCATCACCACGCCGGCCAGCACGAGCCCGGTGATCAACACTTGCGCGGCGCCTAGACCAAACACCTGACGGCGCAACACCCACAGGCGTGAAGGCTGCAACTCCAGCCCGATGATGAACAGCATCAGGATGACGCCGAATTCGGACAAATGCAAAATCGCCTGCACGTCGTCGATCAGCTTGAAGCCCCAGGGACCGATCAGCATGCCCGCTGCCAGGTAGCCGAGCACAGCGCCGAGCCCAAGCTTGCGCGACAACGGCACCGCGACGATGGCGGCGGCGAGGAAGATGGCGATCTGGATCAGCATGGGCGGCAGATCCGGAGGCAGGCAGGCGCGTGGGGACGATGTGCGCCGTGGCGCATTTCACCATCGGGCATCGGTCTGAAAGCCTTGGTGCAAGCCATTGTTAATCGAATGTGGCCGAACATCGTTGGCTGGAGCGGTTCTTGGCGCATGGTGCGACTGAAAATCAAGCCGGCAGATCAAACACCAAGACCTCGGCTGCTGCGCCGCCATCGATCACCAGTGCTGTTTCGCCAACGATCTTGAGTGCGTCCCCTTGCGCCAGCGCCATGCCGTTTGCGCTCAGCGTGCCGCAGGTACGTGCTTCCGCCGCAGGGTCGCGCTTCAACTGCGCGTCAGGCGGGCGAAGAATGATAGACGAAGCGCCCGCGCCCGGCTTCCTTGGCTTTGTACATCGCCGCGTCGGCGTGGCGCATCAGCGTGTCCGGCTCGGTGCCATCCTGCGGGTAAATGCCGATGCCGACGCTGCCGCCAATCTGGAGGGCCACCTGCGCAGGTGCCGGCATCCACAGCGGCTCGATGGGACGCGCCAGCGCTTCGATCACCTTGGCCGCCACTGCACCGGCATCTGCCGCGCTGGCCAGGGTGTCGAGTACGATCACGAACTCGTCGCCACCAAAGCGCGCCACCGTGTCGGCTGCACGCACGCAATCGCGCAGGCGCTGTGCCACCACGCGCAGCACTTCATCACCGGCGCGATGGCCGTGGCGGTCGTTGACCGGCTTGAAGCCGTCAAGGTCGATCAGCAGCAAGCCCACCAGGGACGATTCGCGCTTGGCGCGCGTCAGCGCCTGTGCGAGGCGGTCTTCGAGCAGACGGCGATTGGGCAGGCCGGTGAGAGCGTCGTGCTGTGCCAGCACGCGCACGGCTTCTTCGGTGCGTTTCAGGGCCGTGATGTCAGTGTAGATGCCGACCACGCCGCCATCCGGCGTGCGGCGCTTGGTGGTCTGGATCCAGCGGCCATCACTGAGCTGGTACTGGCTCGGCACGCCGTCGGCTTCCTGATGATGGCGCATGCGCGCGGCAATCCACGCTGCCTCGTCACCAAGATATTCGGGCGGGATGACCTGGCCATGGCGCAGGCGGTAGCGCACCACGTCGCTGATGTGCATGCCGATCATGTCTGCCATCGGCTTGCCCGCTTCCATCAGTTCGGCAAAGCGGTGGTTGCACAAACTCACGCAGCCGTCGGCACCGAACAGGGCGAAGCCATCGGAGAGGCTTTCGACCGCGCTGGTCATCATCTGCTGTGCGCGCTGCAAGGCTGCCGCGTCGCGCTCGCGCCCGCTGACATCAATCGAAATGCCGCAGGCACCGGCGATACGGCCTTCGGCGTCATACAGTGGCCCGCCGCTGGTGCTGATGAACAGGTGGCGGCCATCACGCCGTACGATTTCGCTCACGTGGTCGCGCAACATATCACCGGCCAGCATGCGGTCGAATGCAGCGCTATCGTTCGCTGACAGAGGGTCGCGCACCAGATCGGATAAGGATTTGCCGGCGGCTTCTGCTGCTGCGACCCCATATATGTCAAGGCAGCCGCGCTCGCCGAGAAAGGTGTAGGCCCCTGCCGCATCGGTGGCCCACACCAGGCCCGGCGCGGTTGACGTGATGACGCGATAGGTCTCGGCCAGCGAGCGATAGGCCTGTTCGCGCGCCGCCAGCACTTTCTCGGCCTTGCGGCTGTCGGTGATGTCGATCACCGAGTAAATGCGGTCGTTGCGATGCTCGCTGCCGATGATCACGCGTGCTTGTACGCGCAGATAGGTACGCTTGCCGCCGGGCTGGGTATAGGTGCGCTCGTAGGAGAAGCGGTCTGCGGGGTGGCGCGTCTGTGCGGCGGCGGCGGCCTGCTGCCAGGACGCTTCGTCCGGGTAGACGATGCGCGTAGACGCACCTTCGATCTCTTCCTGCGGCAAACCATAGATGCGCGCCAGTTCCCGGTTGACGCGTACGAAGATACCCTCGCGAACATGCGCCATGCCAACCAGGCTGCTGTCAAACAGGGCGGCCTGCTCGGCCATCAGCGCGCGCCGCTCGCGGCTTGCTTCCACGCCGGCCAGCAGCACGCGCCGGAACGACAGCAGGCCGGTAACGAGCACGACGGTGTAGAGCGCCGACACAAAAATGGCTTCAGCGAGGCCCGGTTGCGCGCGCACCATCCAGAGCAATTGTCCGAGGGCGGTCAGCGGTACCAGCGCCAGAAAGCTGCGCAAACTGGTAGCGAAGACCACGGTGGCGGTAAACGTGGTGGCAAAAGCGAGCAACTGCACCGGCGTGCGCTCGGCGATTGAATTGACCGGTGTGGCAGCGAACAGCAGCAGCCACAGGCCGCCTTGCAGCAGCAGCGCAGCGGCGAGGCGCCATTCCCAGCGTTGCAGTGCGGCAGCGTCGTCAATCTTCGCGCGCGTGCGCCGGTGATCGAGGCCCATGAGAACCGATAGCAGCAAACCGCCGCCGAGCCAGACGGCGAGCACCGGCCAGGCGGTGCGGCCCGCCAGCACGGTGGCCGCGGCCACGCAGGAAAACACGCTCAGCAGCAGTGTGTAAGGCGCACCACGGTGCAGTTGGCGCAGGCGCACAGCATCGAAGCTGATGCCGGGTGCGGGAGCGGGTGGCGGCGGCAGGGCGATCTGCGGGGCCAATGGCAGGGTGCGCTCGTCGCCGGCATCTGCCGGGAAGGACGGCTCGCCGGTCACTCCGTTTGCCGCTTTTACGCCTGCGTTCGCGTCTGTGTTTGCGTCTGTGCTTGCGCCCACAGCCGCCGCTGCGGTCCCGGCATCCAGTTCCGCGAGTGGCACCGTGCGCTCGTCAATGCTGACGGTGGCAGCCTGGAGCTGGGCTGGCTCTGGAGCGGCAGCGTCTGCGGGACGCACCTGCGCACGCATTCGTGTCGCTCAGGCAGCACCGGGTGCGGCGCGCAACGACTCGATGCGCGCCCGGTTCACCCCAAAGTCGCGCACGCCGAGGCGTGAGGCCGAGCGCACATGGATCACACCGGCTTTGGTATCGAGCGCGAACTCGACATCGTCAACATAGCCCAGACCACGGCTCCTGAATTCGGCACATAGATAGCCAGCATCTTCCTTGACCACTGCGGCGCGGTCACGCGACTTGACGGCGGCCACCAACTTTTTCCACGCGGCGTCCGCGCTGCCCTGGATGGCGAAGGGCGCAATGTGGTGTTTGCCATCATCGGCGGCGGCAGTGCTGTTGACGCAATTGGGTTTCCACGAGCAGGGTTTGAACTTGCCGTCGTGAAATCCCAAGCCCTGTGGGCGTTTGCCGCTGAGTAGTCCCATGCTGCCTCCGTTATGATCCGCCCCTATTTGGGTGCAATGCGAAGACAAGGGCGAAATTTCCACTATGTTAGACCAGCTTGTGACCGAATGGGCCAGACGCTATCCGCCCAACCGGGCCGGCCATCCGACGGTGGGGAAAGCAGGCGGCCCCTACTGTGGCCGCTTTGCCCCGTCACCCACCGGGCCGTTGCATGCTGGCTCACTCGTGGCTGCGCTGGCAAGCTGGCTCGACGCGCGCACGCAGGGCGGGCGCTGGCTGCTGCGCATCGATGATCTGGATGCGCCGCGCACGGCGCCGGGCGCGGATGCGCAGATCCTCGCCGCGCTTGTGGCGCACGGACTTCAATGGGATGGCGATGTGGTGTATCAGAGCCAGCGCCACGCCGCCTATCGCGCTGCGTTTGAGCGCATGCGTGCAGCGGGTCAGGTGTATGTCTGCGGCTGCACGCGCAAGGAAATTGCCGATTCGCTCACACATGTGGAGGGCAGCGCAGGCGCGCGCCCGCGCGGACGCGAGAGCGTCTATCCGGGTACCTGCCGCAATGGCCTCGCCAAGGGCCGCGCGCCACGCGCCTGGCGCGTGCGGGTGGGCGCTGCCCGCGTCGCGTTTGCCGATTTGTCCTGCGGCAGCATTGCGCACGATCTCGCACGCGATACCGGTGATTTCGTGTTGCTGCGTGCGGATGGGCAATGGGCCTATCAACTCGCGGTGGTGGTCGATGACGCCGCGGCTGGCGTGACGCATGTCGTGCGCGGTGCCGATCTGCTCGACTCAACGCCGCGCCAGATTTTTTTGCAGCAGCAGTTGGGGTTGCCGACGCCGGTGTACCGGCATATTCCTGTCGTTGCGGCGGCAGATGGTGAGAAGCTCTCGAAGCAAAACGGTGCGCAAGCGCTGGCGCTGGATGCGCGCAGCGTGGCCGTGGCGCTGGAACAAGCTGCGCGGCATTTGTTTGGCTGACGGACTGGGCGTGGGTGGAGTGCTATTCTTGCTTGACCTCTCACGGGTTTTTCTTTTGTGATTTTTATGTCTGACATACCCACCCTGCGCCGCATCCTCGCCGAAAGCAAAGTCATCGCCGTGGTGGGGCTTTCGGCCGACTGGTTCCGCCCGAGTTTTTTCGCCGCCAAGTACATGCAGGAGCACGGTTACCGTATCGTGCCGGTCAATCCGAAGTATCCGGAAATTCTTGGCGAGAAGTCGTATCCCTCGCTCAAGGACATTCCGCACAAGGTGGACATGGTCGATTGCTTTCGCAAAGCTGTTGACATCTTGCCGATTGCGCAGGACGCGATTGCGATTGGGGCAAAAGTGCTGTGGCAGCAGCTCGGTGTGGAAAACGAAGAAGCCGATGCGCTCGCTCGTGCTGCCGGGCTCGATAGTGTCATGGACCGCTGCGTCAAGATCGAACACGCGCGCCTGTTTGGCGGCCTCGGCTGGGCCGGCGTCAACACCAAAGTGGTGTCGGCCAAGCGCCCGCGCCACATTGCCAACTGAGCACCGGCATGGCTGACCGCGATTTTGCTTTCGAAACCCTCGCACTGCACGCGGGGCAAGTGCCCGACGCCGCCACCGGCGCGCGCGCATTGCCGATTTATCAAACCACTTCTTACGTGTTCGACTCGGCCGAGCACGCGGCGAGCCTGTTCAACCTGCAAACCTTCGGCAACGTCTACACGCGTCTGTCGAACCCGACCACGGCCGTGTTTGAAGAACGTATCGCCGCGCTCGAAGGCGGGCGCGCGGCACTCGCCACCGCCTCAGGCATGGCCGCGCAGATGACCGCGCTGTTGACCCTGCTCAAAACCGGCGACCATCTGGTCGCGGCAAGCACCCTCTACGGCGGCACCTATTCACAGTTCGCGGTGAACTTCGAGCAACTCGGCATCACCACGACCTTCGTTGATCCGGATGACCCCGAGAATTTTCGCCGTGCCATCACGGACAAAACCAAGGTGGTCTACGCCGAGACACTCGGCAATCCGCTCATCAACGTACTCGACATCGAGGCCGTGGCGGCGATTGCACACGCGGCCGGCCTGCCGCTGATGATCGACAACACGATGGCATCGCCCTATTTGTGCAGGCCGTTTGAATGGGGTGCCGATATCGTCGTGCATTCGGCGACCAAATACATCGGTGGCCACGGCACGACCATGGGCGGCGTAATTGTCGAGTCGGGGAAATTTCCGTGGGACAACGGCAAGTTCCCGCAGATGACCGAGCCGTCGCGCGGTTACCACGGCGTACGCTTTTACGAGACCTTCGGCGACTTCGGCTTCATCACCAAGTGCCGCATGGAGACCCTGCGCACTTTTGGCGCGGCGCTGTCGCCGTTCAATGCCTGGATGTTGCTGCAGGGCTGCGAGACCCTGCATGTGCGCATGGATCGCCACGTCACCAATGCACAGCGCGTCGCCGAATTTCTCGCAGCACATCCCTTCGTGTCGTGGGTCAGTTACCCCGGTTTGGCGTCGGGTAAGTACCACGCGCTGGGCAAAAAATATTTGCCCAGGGGCGCATCTTCAGTGATGGCGTTTGGCGTCAAGGCGGGCGCGGGACAAGGGCAAGCGGCTGGAGAAAAATTCATCGACGCCGCACAGTTCATGAGCCACCTCGCCAACATCGGCGACGCGAAAACGCTGGTGATTCATCCCGGTTCGACCACGCACCGGCAGTTGAGCGAAGAAGAGCAGATCAAGGCAGGCGTGTCGCCGGACATGATCCGCCTCTCGGTCGGCATCGAAAACATCGACGACATTTTGTGGGATCTCGATCAGGCGCTGACGGCGTCGCAAAAATAACCATGCAACTGGCGGATAACGAAAAATTGGTGCAGGAAACGCCATTCGGTCTTGGCCCCCTCGGCGGCACTGCGGCGTTGACTGACCGGCGCGTCATTTTCTTGGCGCGCGATTTTGAAGAGAGCATTCCGCTGCGTGCGCTGACCTCAGTGCGCTGCGAGTTCGCGCGCGACTTCGCTCGTGCAGCGTGGGGCGCACTGATTCTTGCGTTGGCGTTGGGCTTTGCGTCTGCCTACAAAAGCATGGAGACGGCGGCCAATGGTGTCGCACTCGCAATCGAAAAACGCGTCACTGAAAAGCAGCCAGCCGGTGATGCCTACGGCCAGTTTGTCGATATCAACCCGGCGCTGGTGTGGCTGCTGATGCTGCCACTGATGGGGCTGGGTGGGTTCAAGCTCGCCGCCGGCGTGATCGGCGAAACCGAGTTGACGCTCTCCACCGCGAGTGGCTCAACAGGGCGCAGGCGCTACGCGCGCCAGCGCGACCTGCTCGATTTTGCTGAAGAGGTGGGCCGCAGAACCGGCGGCTCAGGCCTTTGAGCGGCCACCCAGCAAAGCGCCCATGCCGCCTTTTTTGGCAGCAGGCTGCGGTGCTGCTGGCAGATCAGGACTGACTGCCGGTGCCGCGGGCGCTTCGTAAGGTTTGAGAAACCAGGGGTCGATTTTGTCGATCTTCTCGACCTTGACGTTACGGGAGTGGCGTGAACCGCTGTCGCGGTCAAAGCGGCCGCGGCTGCGCTCATGGCGGCCAGCGTGCTGCTGCGGCTCCGATGCCACTGGCTCAAAGCCCTGCGTGACGGCGCGCTCGATCTTGTGCTTGATCAGCTTCTCGATGTCGATCAGGTACTTTTCCTCGTCGGGTGAGAACAGCGAGATGGCATCGCCCTCAGCCCCGGCGCGGCCGGTGCGGCCAATGCGGTGGACGTAGTCTTCGGGCGCATGCGGCAGATCGTAGTTAATGACGCAGGGCATTTCCTGGATGTCAAGGCCGCGCGCGGCGACGTCGGTCGCGACCAGCAGTTCGATTTCGCCCGACTTGAATTTGTCGAGCGCGGCGATGCGTTCGCCCTGCGACTTGTCGCCGTGGATGGCGTCGGCCTTGATGCCCGCTTGCATCAAATGGCGCGCCAGACGCGCGGTGCCGAGTTTGGTGTTCGAGAAAATGATCGCCTGCTTGATATTGCGCGACTCGATCAGATGCTGCAACAGCGCGCGCTTTTCGTCCGACGCCACCGCGTAGGCGATCTGTTTGATTTTCTCCACCGTGGCATTGCGGCGCGCCACTTCAATCAGCGTCGGCTTGGTGAGGATGCCGCCTGCGAGGCGCTTGATCTCTTCCGAAAACGTCGCCGAGAACATCAGGTTCTGGCGCTTGGCCGGCAGCAGCGAAATAATGCGTTTGATGTCGGGCATGAAGCCCATGTCGAGCATGCGGTCAGCTTCGTCGAGCACCAGGATTTGCACTTGCCCGAGGTTGACGGTCTTTTGTTCGATGTGATCGAGCAGGCGTCCCGGCGTGGCGATCAATATCTCCACACCGCGCCGCACTTCGACCAACTGCGGCTTGATGTCAACGCCGCCAAACACACAGGTCGAGCGCAACTGCATGTATTTGCCGTAGGTCGCCACCGCTTCAGATACCTGCAACGCAAGCTCGCGCGTCGGCAGCAGAATCAGCGCGCGCACCGGATGGCGCGCGGGCGAGGGCGACGCATTTTGCAGCGGCAGCAGCAACTGCAAGATCGGCAGGGTGAAGCCGGCGGTTTTGCCGGTGCCGGTTTGCGCGGCACCCATGACGTCGCCGCCTTGCACGACGATGGGAATCGCCTGCTCTTGAATCGGGGTAGGGGAGGTATAGCCCTCTTCGGCGATGGCCTTGAGGATCTCGGGCGCCAGCCCGAAGGAATCGAACGACATTGTCTGGGGTGCCAAGGACCGGCGTGGTCCGAAAACAGGAGGGAAGAGCGCTATTGTACGCCTGCCGCCGGGGTCAAGGCATCCCCTGAAGAATGGCTCTGGGAGCGCATCTTCAGGCCTTTTTCTCGCCGGTTTGCTTGACTACCGCCATCGCGCTCGCGACCAGCCCCGACATGTCGGCGAGATTGGCCGGCAAGATCAGCGTGTTGCCCGCGCGCGCCACTTGCGCAAACGCCGTGACGTATTGCTCGGCGACCTTGAGATTGATCGCGGACTCGCCACCGGGTGCCTGAATCGCCGCGGCCGTCTTGCGAATCGCTTCGGCACTCGCTTCGGCAATCGCCAGAATCGCTGAAGCCTGGCCCTGCGCGCGGTTGATCGCCGCCTGCTTCTCGCCTTCGGAGCGCTGGATCGCCGCTTCACGCTCGCCGGTGGCGATGTTGATCTGCTCCTGCTTGCGTCCTTCGGATGCCGCGATCAGCGCGCGCTTCTCGCGCTCGGCGGTAATCTGCGCCTGCATCGAATGCAAAATCTCTTTCGGTGGTGTGAGGTCCTTGATCTCGTAGCGCAGCACCTTGACGCCCCAGCCGAGCGCCGCTTCGTCGAGCGCGGAGATCACCTTGGCGTTGATGTGTTCGCGCTCTTCAAAGGTCTTGTCGAGTTCGAGCTTGCCGATCACCGAGCGCAGCGACGTTTGCGCCAGTTGCGTGATGGCATTGAGATAGCTCGAGGAGCCATAGGAGGCCGCCACCGGATCCGTCACCTGAAAAAACAACACGCCATCCACCTGGAGTTGCGTGTTGTCGCGCGTGATGCAGATCTGGCTCGGCACCTCAAGCGGCACTTCCTTGAGCGAGTGTTTGTAGGCCACGCGCTCGATGAAGGGAACCACAATCTCCAGGCCCGGTTCGAGCGTGCGCACATATTTTCCGAGGCGTTCAACCACATAGGCATGCTGTTGCGGCACCTGATACACCGCCTTGATGACGAAGATGACTGCCGCTGCGAAAAAAATGATGGTGACGATGCCGAATCCGAACATGGTGTCCTCCATGATGAGTGCCTATTGCTGCTTCTATTGCTGCTTCTATTGCTGCCGTTGCTGCGTTGGCCGTGCGAATCAGCCACGCGCGCCGAGCACGAGCTCATTGCCGCGCATTTGTTTGATTACATAGGGGCCGTCGCCAGCACCGCTCTCCACCGAGGCGTCCCATTGGGTGCCGCGGTAGTTCACCCGCAAGGTGCCGTCAGCGCGACGCTCAATCACTTCGACCGATTGGCCTGCATCAAACGCAATATTGGTTTTCTCGCCGCTCTGTTTAATGCCGATGCCGCGCATGCGCAAATAGGCGCAGCCCGCCACCGACACCACCGCTGCGCAGATGAACTGACCCACCATACCCACGCCACTCAACGCGATCAACGCGGCCATGGCCGCCGCCGCCGCAATCATCAGCAGATAGAACGTGCCGGTCATCAGCTCGACGGCAATCAACGCGCCTGAGGCAGCAAACCAGAGAATGTAAGGTTCCACGTCAAACTCCTTCGAGGATGTGCATCTTCGCACCCAGAACATCGCACCCAGAACAGCATCGTGGGCAGTGTAGCAACGAAACGGTGCGGCGCGAGAGAGCGGCGGGAGAGCGGTGCGCGAAATCTGTGCGAGACAAAACTCACAACACCCGGTTAAACCGCAGCATCGAATAGCCTGCCGCCAACACCGTGAGCAGGACGCCCAATGCAGCCAGCAAGGCCGTGATCTCCATCGTGCGGCCGCGCCCGGCTGTCATGCGCGCAGCGAGTTGCTTGTAGATTTTTTTCAAGTCGCCCGCGCTGGTGGCGCGGAAATATTCACCGCGCGTCATGTCGGCGACCTTTCTGAGCGCCTCTTCATCGAGGCGTACACGCATCGACCAGCCATCGACCGAGAGTGTGGCGCCGGCTTTGGTGCCGACGCCGACGGTGTAAATGCGCACGCCACGGTCGGCAGCGAGCTTGGCGGCGGTGACCAGTTCCGGCCCGGTGTTGCTCTCACCGTCTGTGAGCAGCACGATGGCGGCTGATGGGTTGGAGCCGGGCGGCACCGGCTTGAATTTTTCGATGGCGGTGCGCTGCTCGGGAGAAAGATTGAACGAGCTGCGCCCCGAGATCACTTTGTCGATGTCGATGCCGGCGTCGGTGAGCAAGGTATCGAGCGCAATCACGATGCCACTGCCGAGCGCGGTGCCGTTTTGCAGTTTGACGCGGTCAATTGCACCGATGATGTCTTCGCGCTTGACGGTGGGCGATTGCGCGACGGCGGCGGTGGCAGCCATGGTCACGACGCCGATCTTCACCTGACTCGGCTGATCGGCGATGAAGGTCTTGGCGGCGTTCTGCGCGGCCGTCATGCGGTCTGGCTTGACATCGGTGGCGCGCATGCTGCCGGAGACATCGAGCGCGAGGATGATGCCGTCGGTGCGCTGCGGCAACACCACCATTGCCTGCGGGCGCGCGGCTGCGATCAGCAGGATGGCGATGCCCATCAGCAGCGCGCAGGCCGGGGCATGGCGCATGAATCCGCTGCGCAGTGCCGATGGCGTGTCCGATCCGGTCGCCGCAGCAAGACGCGCGTAGCGGGCCGCCATGCTGCGTTGCTTCGCGTCGATGCGCAGATACGCCCACACCAGCAGCGGCAGCGCGGCGAGCAGCCACAGCAGCATCGGCCAGATGAAGGTGAGGTCGCGAAATTGCGGCAAGTTCAGCATGATTGAATCAAAGCTGCGGTAGCGGAGTGATCACAGTGTGCGGAGGGTGAAAGAGGGTGGCAAGGTATGGCGGTTGCAGCGTCACCCTCGCAGCGCCGCAGCCAACGGCGCACGCAAACCGCCCGCGGCGAGGCGGCTGCGCCGCTTGCGCAGGTCGATGAAGCGCAGCAACTCTTGATGCAGGTTGTCGGTGGTGGCGAGCTCCATGCAGTCCACCCCGGCTTGCGAAAAGGCTGCGCGCAGTCTCTCCTCGCGCTCGGTGGCGAGCTTGGCAAAGCGCTCGCGAAAATTCTTGTCTTGCGTGTCGAGAAACAGTTGTTCGCCGGTTTCGGCATCCTGCAACATGACGAAGCCGAGTTCGGGCAGGTTTTGCTCGACCGGGTCGTAGAGGCGCACCGCGATGACTTCATGGCGGCGCGCGAGTTGTGCGAGCGCGACTTCCCAACCCGGCGTGCTGATGAAGTCGGAGAGCACAAACACCACCGAGCGGCGCTTGATCGCGGTGTAGGCTTCACTGAGCAAGGCCGAGAGGTCTGTGGTCTGGCCCGGCGCAGCGGGTGCCACCTTGGCCTGGGCCGCGGTGCCGTTTGAGGTGAAGCGGCGAATGCTGTCAATCAAGTGCAACACCTGGCGCCGCCCGCCACGTACCGGGATGACGGTGGCGCGCTGGTCTGCGGACGAACCCTTGAGCACGGCACCGACGCGATTGCCGTGACGTGTGAGCAGACGTGACAGCACGCCGGTGAGGGCGGCGGCGACATCGCGCTTTTTGAATTCGCGCGAACCGAAATCGACCGAGCCGGAAAGGTCGATCAAAAACCAGGCAGTCACTTCGCGATCTTCCTGAAACTCGCGCACGTGCGGCACGTTCAGGCGTGCGGTGACGTTCCAGTCGATATAGCGCACATCGTCCTGCGGTTGATACTCGCGCAGGTCTGCGAGATCAAGGCCGAAGCCGCGCAGCAGGGTGCGGTAGTCGCCCTGCAATAGGCCGTCGAGGCGGCGGATCACGGTCCATTCGAGGCGCTGCAGCAAGGTGTCGGCATCGGCCGCGGGTTTGTCCTCCGCGTTGGCAGATGAGGCTTTCGCGGACGTGCTGGCGCCGGGCGCAGTGCCACCTGCAACGCCAGACGCCGCACCGCCGGCTTCGGCAGCAGCAAGGTCTGCCGCGCCGGCGCGCCCGAGCTTATGCCGGAGAAACTTGAACATGGCTCGCCAGCGGTTTTTCCGGCGCGGGCACCACCTGCATGATGCGCTGGACGATCCTGTCGGGTGTCTGCGCTTCGGTGAGTGCCTCGTAGGACAGCACCAGCCGATGGCGCAGCACATCGGGCGCGAGATCGGTCACGTCATCGGGCAGCGCGTAGTTGCGGCCACGCAAAAACGCCAGTGCGCGTGCGCCTTCAATCAAATTGATGGTGGCGCGCGGGCTGGCGCCGAAGGTGATGAAGCGGCCAAAGTCTTTGAGGCCATAGCGCTCCGGCTCGCGCGTGGCGGCGACCATTCTGACCGCGTACTGAATCAGGTTGGGGTCAACATACACCTTGCGGCATTCGCGTTGCAACGCGCCGAGCTGCTCGGGAGACGCCACCGCCGCCACCGCAACCGCCGGGCCAGTGACGCGCTCGACGATGACGAACTCTTCTTCCTCAGTCGGATAGCCGATCAAAATTTTCATCATGAAGCGGTCTACCTGCGCTTCGGGCAGCGGGTAAGTGCCTTCCGTTTCAATCGGGTTCTGCGTCGCCATCACGAGGAAAGGCTCGGGCACCTTGTGCGTTTCACCGGCGATGGTGACCTGGCGCTCCTGCATCACTTCGAGCAGCGCGCTTTGCACCTTGGCAGGGGCGCGGTTGATCTCGTCGGCCAGCAGCAGGTTGGTGAACACCGGTCCGAGATTGGTGGAGAACTCGCCGGTCTTCTGGTTGTACATGCGCGTGCCGACCAGGTCCGCGGGCAACAGATCCGGCGTGAACTGGATGCGCTTGAATTTGCCGCGCAGGGTCTGCGCCAAGGTTTTGACCGTCAACGTTTTGGCAAGACCCGGCACCCCCTCGACCAGCAGATGTCCTTGGGCGAGCATGGCGACGAGCACACGTTCGAGAAAGTGATCCTGCCCGACGACCACGCGCTTGACTTCATAGAGCACGCTTTCCATCAGGGAAGCCACTTCGCTGCCGGTCTTCGCATCGTGGAGCGTGGCGGGCTGACTGAGATCGTTCATGACAGCGAATCCTTATAGTCGGGAGCGTGATCGAAGCAGAAGCGATGACGAGAAAGTGGAATCGAGGGTGTACGAGATGGCGTAAGCGAAGGCGTGCGAGGGTATTTCAAAACGGCGCAATCCCAACCGTCATGCCCGCGCCTTCAATCGTCACCGCAAAGCCAATGCCAATGAAAGTGCCCGCCCGCGTCGGGTTGAGAATGGCGGTAACGATGCCGACCACTTCGCCTTCCATTGTCACCAGTGGCCCGCCCGAGTTGCCCGAGTTGGCCGCAGCATCAAATTGAATCAGGCCGGTGAGATTGCGCTGGCCGTTTTTTGAATGGGGAGAACGGAATTCACGCCCCAGCCCCGACACCACGCCGGCCGAGACCGACGGGCCGATGCCGAATGGAAAGCCCACCGCGACCACTTCGTCGCCGGGCTTCAAGCGGCCCGAAGCGCCCATCGTGGCCGGCGGTAAATCGTCGGGAATTTTCCTGGCGCGAATCACCGCGAGATCATTTTCTGGATGCATGCCGACAATGGTGGCCTCGGACTCCATGCCGTCGGAGAACGTGACCGTGAGCCGCTTGGCACCAGCCACCACATGCAAATTGGTGAGGATGGTGCCGTTTTCCAGAATCACCACGCCAGAGCCGGTGCTGACGATGCGCTCCTTGCCTTCGGGCTTTTCTTGTGCGCCTGGTTTGCCTTTGCCAGCGGCTGACTTGTCTTTGCTGCGATCCTTGGCGCGATTTTTTGCAGATTCTTTTTTGGCGTCCTTGGCAGAATCTTTCTTTGCATCCCTGCCCGCTTTGCGCTCGCCGCGCTCTCTGCCGTCTTTGCCCGGCCTGCCGTCCTTGTTGCTGTCTTTGGCGTCGTCGTCGCTCTCGTCATCGTCCTCGGGCACCACGGCCCAACCGTTCACCCGCACCACTGACTGGCGCACCAGCTCTGCCGCCTTGGCAGCGCGCGAGGGCAGGGGCTGCGTCTCCAACGTGTGCAGCACGGCGGCATCAATCTCCTCCTGCTGCAACTCGCCAGACGGTGATTGCTGGTGCCAGACGATCAATGCCGGCGTGGCCGCGAGCAGTGCCGCGAGTGCCACGCTGCCGAAGAACAGGGTGACGCGATCGCGGCGCTCAAACCACGCCGTGATGCGTGCGCGCAAGGGCGTGCGCGGCGCTGTCTCCGGGGGGATCTCGGGCGGCTCCGGTGGCGGGGTACGCGATGTGGCCGAGCTGCTGTAGAGCGCCGCTTTTTTCATCCACAAACCTTATCACGCCTTCTGCAATTGTGGAATGCTTGTGATGCATGCCGTGATACATTTTGTGCAGGCGTTGCGGAATTTTCATGCCTGCCTCCGTGTAATCCATGCAAGGACACTTGCGTCATGCGCTTTCTCTGGCCCGAAATGTTGTGGTTGCTGCTGGCAGTGCCGCTGCTGCTGGCGGGTTACGTCTATGCCTTGCGCCGCAAGAAGAAAGCAGCGATCCGCTACGCCAGCCTGCTCTTGGTGCGCGCCGCCATCGGCCCGCGCCAGACGCTGCGGCGCCACGTGCCGCCCGCGCTGCTTCTGCTGGCGCTGACGGCAGGCATCATCGCCATCTCGCGGCCCACCGCGACGCTCTCGCTGCCGTCGGATTACATGACGGTGATTCTGGCGATGGATGTGTCGCGCAGCATGCTGGCCAAGGATGTCGCGCCCAATCGCATCAGCGCGGCGCAGGCGGCGGTGAAAGCGTTTGTCGACGGCATGCCGGCCAATATTCGCGTCGGCATCGTCTCGTTTGCCGGGTCGGCCAATGTGGTGCAGACGCCCACTTTGGTGCGCGAGGAGTTGATCGCGGCGGTGGACCGTTTTCAATTGCAGCGCGCCACCGCGACCGGTGCCGGCCTGTTGCTCTCGCTCTCGCAACTGTTGCCTGAAGCCGGTATTGACGTCGAGTCTGCGGTGTTTGACCGTGGCTTCACGCGGCAAGCGGGCGAGGCCTCGTCGCTCGACCGTACCCGCAAGGCCAAGCAGGAGGAGAAAAAGCCTGCGGTGGTGGTGCCGCCCGGCTCCTACACCGGTGGCGCGATTGTGTTGCTCAGTGATGGCCGCCGCACCAGCGGGCCGGACCCGCTCAAGGTTGCGCAACTCGCGGCCGACCGTGGTGTGCGCGTCTACACCGTGGGATTTGGCACCAAAGATGGTGCGGAAATTCCCGGCTTTGAAGGCTTCTCGTTTTTCGCACGCCTTGACGAGGAGACGCTCAAGGGGGTGGCGCAGATCACCGGTGCGGAATACTTTCACGCCGGCAACGCCAATGACCTGAAAAAGGTCTACGAAAAGCTCAATGCGCAGTTCAAGCTTGAGCGCGGTGAGACGGAAGTGAGTGCCTTGTTGACGGCGCTCGCGGCGCTACTTCTCGCAGCGGCGGCGGTGCTGTCGCTGCTGTGGTTTCACCGCACGCTCTGAGAGGCGCTAGACCGAGCCCCTCAGAGCGCGCCGAATCAAAGCGCTATTCAAGACACTATCCAAGTCACTATTCCGGCGTAATGTTGTTGCGCTTGATAAAAGCGTGCCAGTGCTCACGAACCGATCTCCCGATAGCTCGCCCCCTAGGGCGCGTATGCTCATGGTACGTGCCTATCGCGGCTTGGGTACAGAAAATTTCATTACTGTATTAAATTACAGTTTATTAGTTTATAATGCGCAGCCTTTCATCCCGAAGAGCCGCACAC
Organism: Burkholderiales bacterium; assembly: GCA_031387185.1. Classification (GTDB taxonomy): domain Bacteria; phylum Pseudomonadota; class Gammaproteobacteria; order Burkholderiales; family JAEUOS01; genus CANJDH01. The sequence continues at coordinate 506 of JANNCZ010000795.1, read as the reverse complement.
GCCGTGTCCACCCTGCAGGAACTGTTTCAGCGCTCCGCCGTCTGGCGCATTGGTGACCGGCCGCCACCGCGCACGGACGGCCTGACCACTGGTTTTATCCCCTTGGATCGCGAGCTGCCCGACGGTGGCTGGCCGCGCGGTGCGCTCACTGAATTGTTGTGCGACCACACCGGCATCGGCGAGCTGGCGCTGCTGCTGCCGGCGCTGGCGCGGCTGACGGCCGAGGGCGAGACCGTCGCCTGGGTAGCGCCCCCGCACATGCCGTATGCGCCACGCCTGGCAGCCGATGGTGTCGAACCCCAGCGCCTGCTGCTGGTGCAGCCGGCCAAACCGGCCGTGGCTTTGTGGGCGGCCGAGCGCATTTTGCGCGACGGCGCCTGTGCCATGGCGGTGCTGTGGCTGGCTGGTCCGGTCGATTACGCGTCGCTGCGGCGCCTGCAATTGGCCGCTGCCCATGGCAATTGCGCCGGGTTTGTGTATCGCCCGCGTGCTGCGGCACGCACGGC
>JANNCZ010000712.1:0-21184 GCA_031387185.1 Burkholderiales bacterium | reverse complement strand
GATGGACGTCATCGAACGCTCGACCCTGTTGGGGGGCTACGTGGCGCTGCCACCACGCGATATTTTCGACGTGGAGTATTGGGATCTGGAACAGGCCAAGCTGCGCAAGGCCGGCAAGCCGCCGCAGTTCACCGGTGAAGTCGCATTGGTCACCGGTGCGGCATCGGGCATCGGCAAAGCCTGCGTCGAGGCCCTGCTCGCGCGTGGTGCGGCGGTGATTGCGCTCGATCTTGATGCGCGTATCGACAGCAATTTCAAACGCGCTGACTATCTTGGCCTGCGCTGCGACGTCACGTCGAACGATGCAGTCACCCGCGCCCTCGCCGCCGGCGTGCGGGCCTTCGGCGGTCTTGACATGCTGGTGCTTAACGCCGGTATTTTCCCTGCGAGCAAGCCCATTGCGCAACTCGACAGCGCCGCTTGGCGCAAGGTGATGGACGTCAACCTCGACGCCAATCTGATGCTGATGCGTGAATGCCACCCCTTGCTCAAGCTCGCACCCAATGGCGGGCGCGTGGTGGTGATCGGCTCGAAGAATGTACCGGCTCCCGGTCCGGGTGCCGCCGCGTATTCGGCCTCCAAAGCCGCACTGACGCAACTCATGCGCGTGGCCGCTCTGGAATGGGGTGTCGACAGTATCCGCATCAATACCCTGCACCCCAATGCCGTGTTTGACACCGGCATCTGGAGCGAAGAAGTGCTCGCCGCCCGTGCCGCGCAATACGGACTGAGCGTCGATCAGTACCGCAAAAACAATGTGCTCAAAATCGAGGTCACGAGCCGCGATGTGGCCGAACTGGCTGCTGAAATGTGCGGGCTATTGTTCGCCAAAACCACCGGCGGGCAATTGCCGGTGGATGGTGGCAATGACCGTGTGATTTAGGCAGCAGCGTTAAGAGGCGCTTGTACCAAGGAGTTTGGCAGCATAGTTCGCAATAACCGCTCCCACCAAGGGCTGCAGGACAGGGGTTATTTTCATTCTGGCAATTGATTGATTCTGCAGGTGGGCGGCAGGGTGCGCTTGCAGATGCATGACTTGCCGGATCAACAATCAGACGGGTGGTGGGCTGCTACGGGGCAATTGCGCCAATTCTGCTGCGACTGCCTGTGCCACCGCGTCGCGCACGATGCGGCGTGCGGTGACCTTGAGTTCGGCGGTCATGCCGGCCAGCACTTGTTCGAGGAGATCGGTGAGTGATTCGCGCAGGCGTTGATCCACTACCGGATCGATGCGTGTCATCAAGCCGGCCAGCACGCGCGACTGCACCCGCAGAGAGAGCGCATCCATCTCAGCGTCGGAATGCGCTGTTCTGGGGGGCGGCGCAAAGCCGGCAGCGGCGGCGTATCCGGATGACACGGGCGAGACCGGAGCGTCGACATGCACCGGCGTTGCCGCAAACGCAGATGGCGCGGCCGCAAGTGGTGCGGCGATCACCTGAAGATTCTGCGTTTTCTCAAGCTGGACAGCTGACGCTGCACCATCCAGCGCAGCCAGTCTTTGCGTGTTGGTCAACACGCTGGCCGGCACCACCTCGGTGAGCACGGGGATGCCGTCATCGGCTGCGGCAGGACGCTCCGCTTGCGGGACGCTGCTCACGCAGATTCCTTTTCGCCCAGTGTGGCGAGATCGACGGTGTTGATTTTATAGCCGCGCTCGCGATAAAACTTGAGACGTACGCGCGCACGCTGACGGTCGTCCTCGTCATCGCGGCTGACGATTTCGAGCAGACGCTCATACCGCGAGAATTGTGCAGGGCGCTCGCTGTCCAGATTCATCAGGACGTCATGGTGCGGCATCGCGTCCGCGTCAAAGGCCGCATCGCCAGTGAGCAGCACGGCGGTGTGCGGCGCAAGCCGGTGCCCGGCGCGGCAATGCGGCACAAAGCCGGTGGCCGGCGCGCTCCACAGCAGACGGTCGAAGGCATCGAGCTGTGCCGCGTCGCGGGTGTAGACCAGCACACGATTCTTTTTCGCGTAGGCCTTGCGCGCGAGCTTGACAGCGGCGGTCAGCTTGTCGGGGGCGTTGAAATAAAAATCGATGCGCGTCATGCGAAAACGAAATGTGAGCGCGGGAACGTCGGAGCGCAGTAACGCCGGCGCGAGTGTTATTGCGCCGCCGCGCGTTGCAAGAGAAAGTGGGTGAGCAGTGGCACCGGCCGCCCGGTGGCGCCCTTGGCCGCACCCGATTTCCATGCGGTGCCTGCGATATCGAGGTGCGCCCATTCGAATTTCTTTGCGAAGCGGGACAGGAAGCACGCTGCCGTGACGCTGCCCGCAGGGCGGCCACCGATGTTGGCCATGTCGGCGAAATTTGATTTCAACTGTTCTTGATATTCGTCCCACAACGGCATGTGCCAGGCGCGGTCATGTGAAGTATCTCCCGCGTGCTGCAACTCGCGCGCAAGCGAGTCGGTGTTGCTGAAAAGGCCGGTGGCGACATGACCGAGCGCAATCACGCAGGCGCCGGTGAGAGTGGCGATATCGACCACGCAGGCAGGTTCATAGCGCTCGGCGTAGGTGAGGGCATCGTTGAGGATGAGGCGGCCTTCGGCGTCGGTGTTCAAGATTTCAACCGTCTGGCCGGACATGGTGGTGACGATGTCGCCGGGCTTGGTGGCCGCGCCACCGGGCATGTTCTCGGTGGTGGGTACGAGGCCGACGACGTTGAGCGGCAGCTTGAGTTCGGCAAGGGCCTTGAAGGTGCCGAAGACCGAGGCCGCACCGCACATGTCGAATTTCATTTCGTCCATGCCTTCGCCGGGCTTGAGCGATATGCCGCCGGTGTCAAAAGTGATGCCCTTGCCGATCAGCACCACGGGTTTTTCCCCCTTGGGGCCACCGTTGTATTCCATCACAATGAATTTGGGCGGCTGGCGCGAACCGTCAGCGACCGACAGGAAGGATCCCATCTTGAGTTCTTCGCAGTCCTTGCGTTCGAGCACCTTGCAGGTGAATCCATTCTCGTTGGCGAGTTCTTGCGCACGCTGCGCGAGGTAAGTGGGGGTGCAGACGTTACCCGGCAGATTGCCAAGGTCTTTGGCGAGCGCCATGCCACGCGCAATGGCGGCACCTTCCTGCATTGCGGTTTCTGCCCCGGGCAGCTCGTTGCGGCGCTCAACGGCGAGCGTGAGTTTGCGCAAGGGACGGCGCACTTCGTCCTTCTTGCTTTTCATCGAATCGAACCGGTAGACCGCGTCCTGCGCGACGGTGGCCGCCTGGCGCACGCGCCAGTTGGTATCGCGTTTCTTCACCGGCGCTTCGGTCAGATACAAAGTGCCGTCAAAGGCGCCGGTTTCATTGAGCATGGTGACGGCGCTGTGGATCGCCGCGCGGTATTCGCGCTCGCGAAACTCTTTTTCGCGCCCCAGACCGACCAGCATCACACGATCGGCCAGCAGACCCGGCACGTTGTGCAGCAGCAGGGTGCGCCCGGCCTTGCCCTCCATATCGCCACGGCGGATGATGTCGGACAGGTAGCCCTTGCTTGCTTTGTCCACCAGTTCACCGGCGGCAGTGAGCTTGCGCGGCTCGAACACGCCGATCACGATGCAGGCGCTGCGTTGTTTCTCGGGACTACCGCTCTTTATGCTAAATTCCATCGCGATTCTCCACTGTGCATGGCCGGAAGAATAGGCATTATGACGCGAAAAGCCCCGTTTCTCCAAATTTCCCCCATTTTCACGATTTTCGGCCCGGCTTTTCGTGATTCGTCACGCGCAACCGGGTTTGCTCTTGATTGTGGTTCGCCGCCTATTCCCGCCGCGTATTCCGCTGTGCCGCTTCGTGACTTGACTCCCCCATGCTGTTCCGCCAGGCCCTGACGCGTGAACTGACCCAGATTGCCGGGGCGGTGTTTGTCACGCTGTTCACCATCATGCTGACCACGCAGTCGATCCGGCTGCTGGGCCTGGCTGCTGGCGGCAAGCTTGCGTCTGAAGCGGTGCTGGCGCTGTTGGGGTTCGCTGCGCTCGGTTATCTGCCGGTGTTGCTCTCGCTTACCGTGTTTGTCTCGGTGTTGTTGACCCTGTCGCGCCAATACCGCGACTCCGAAATGGTGGTGTGGTTTGCCAGCGGGCAGTCGCTGCTAGCCTGGGTGCGTCCGGTGCTGGCCTTTGCCGCACCCTTTGTGTTGATGATTGCGGTGTTGAGCCTCGTTGCCGCACCTTGGGCGGCCGCTCAGAGTGAGCGCTACAAGGCAAAGCTGGATTCACGCGACGATGCGGCACGCATCTCGCCCGGTGCCTTTAAGGAATCCGCGCGTGGCGACCGCGTGTTTTTTGTCGAGAGCGCGGTGCTCGACAGTGGCCGCGTGCAGAACGTGTTCGTCAATTCGATCCAGCACGGGCGCTTGGGGGTGATGGTGTCGCAGCAAGGCTTCACTGAGATCGCGGCCAATGGCGACAAGTTTTTGGTGATGGTCAATGGCCGCCGCTACGAGGGCGAGCCTGGCAAGCTCGATTACAAGATCATGGATTTTGAGCGTTACGCGGTGCGGATTGAACAAAAGGCCGACCGCGTTGAGCCTGAAACCAGCCCGCGCCAGCAGAGCACGGTGGCGCTGCTGGAGAATTTGTCAAACCCGAACAAGGGCGAATTTTTGTGGCGCATCGGCGTGCCGCTCGCGGCGCTGGTGCTGGCCATGCTCGCGATCCCGCTGTCGTTCGTCAATCCGCGCGCCGGGCGCTCGCTCAATCTGCTGTTCGCGCTCGTCACTTACATGGTCTACAGCAATTGCATCAGCATCACGCAGGCGTGGGTGGCGCAGGGGCGCGTTGGCTTCTGGGCTGCGTGGTGGCTGGTGCATGTGGTGATGTTTGTGCTGCTGCTGGCATTGTTCTGGCGGCGCCTCGCGGTGCAGTCGGTGTTTGCGATGCTGCGGCGATGATGGATTTGCGCCCCGTTTCGACGCAGTGTGCTGTGTGGCGCGCTGCGCCGTGTGATGCGGCTGTGGCGCAAGCTGCCGGAGCGCGGCGATGAGAATCCTGCGCCGCTATCTCGCGCGCGAGATCTATTCCGCCACCGCCCTCGTGCTCGTGGCATTTCTCGGTCTGTTCGCGTTCTTTGACCTGATTCACGAACTCGGTGACATCGGCAAGGGCGACTACAAGCTCCAGCACGCCGCCATGTTTGTGCTGCTTTCGGTGCCGGGGCGGGTGTATGAATTGATGCCGATTGCCGTACTGATTGGCGCGGTATATGGGTTGGCGCTGCTGGCCGCACACTCCGAAGTCACGGTGATGCGCGCCTCGGGCCTGTCGACCTGGCAGGCGTTGGGTGCAGTGATGAGTGCGGGCTTGGTGCTGGCATTGATCACGTTTTGCTTTGGTGAATTGATCGCACCGCCGGCCGAGCGCGCCGCGCAATCCTTGCGCTTGAAAGCACTGACCTCGGTGATCGCGCAGGAGTTTCGTTCCGGCCTGTGGGTGCGCGACGGCAGAAATTTTGTCAACGTCGGCGAGGTCAAACCCGATGCGCGCCTGGTCAATGTGAAAATCTACGAGTTCGATGCGGACCTGCGCTTGCGCACCGTCAGCTTCGCCGAGCAGGGCGAATACCAGCCGCCCAACCGCTGGCGCCTCGTCAACGTGGTGCGCACGGTATTCGCTGAATCCGGCAGCCGCATCGAGAAGGCATCCGAGATGCTGTGGTCATCTGATTTGAATCCCGACATCCTCGGCGTATTGCTGGTGCAACCCGACAAAATGTCGGTGGCGACCCTGTATCAGTATGTGCAGCACTTGGCCGAGAACAAGCAAAGCACCGGCCGCTACGACATCGCGCTATGGAAGAAGGTGGTCTACCCGCTGGCGGTGCTGGTGATGCTGGCCCTCGCGCTGCCGTTTGCCTACATGCAGTCACGTTCGGGCGGCGTCTCGTTCAAGATTTTTGCCGGCATCATGCTCGGGCTGGTGTTTCATTTGCTCAACAGCCTGTTCGCGCATTTGGGGGCGATCAACACCTGGCCGGCATTTTTGTCGGCGGTGACGCCGAGCCTGATTTTTCTGGCGCTGGCGGGTGTCATGCAGTGGCGGGCGGAGCGGGCCTGACGGCTGACGACGCGGGCAAACCGTCTGCGGTGACAGTGCATCAGTGCGCGAAGCAGAACGCATCGTATCTAAAAGCTGTACGTAATATCAGTTTTTAGGTATGATGTGATTTCCATGAGCGAAATCACCGCTACCCCCATCACCTGGAAAGGCCGCGGTGCGCGCATTGCGCCGCAGGTGCGCTTTGACGCGCACAAGCGTGAGATCGTGGATGACGGCTGGGGTGACGCGACGACGGCGGAAGACACCCCCGCGCCGCCACGCACCGTGGTCACGCCGCAAACGGCGAAAAGCATCATCACCCGCAATGACTCGCCCGACATACCTTTCACCCAGTCGATCAATCCCTACTACGGCTGCGAGCATGGCTGCATCTATTGCTATGCGCGTCCGAGCTATGCCTATTGGGGCTTGTCACCGGGGATCGATTTCGAGACCAAGCTGTTCGCCAAAACCAACGCTGCCGAATTGTTGCGCAAGGAGTTGTCACGGCCCGCCTACGTCGTCAGCGCCATCAGCATCGGCGCCAACACAGACCCCTACCAACCGGCCGAGCGCGAGTGGCGCATCACGCGCCAGGTGCTCGAAGTGTGTGAACAATTCAATCAGCCGGTCGGCATCATCACCAAGTCGTCCTTGATCGAACGCGACAACGACATCCTCGCGCGCATGGCGCAGAAACAACTGGCCAAGGTGTTTGTGTCATGCGCCTCGCTCGATGCAGACCTCGCGCGCAAGCTCGAGCCGCGCGCCGCTGCGCCGTACCGCCGCATCGACACCATCAAGCGTCTCGTCAACGCAGGTATCCCAACAGGCGTACTGGCCGCGCCGGTGATTCCGATGCTCAACGACGCCACGCTCGAAGAGGCGCTCGAAGCCGCACAGGCTGCGGGGGCAAGCGAAGCGGGCTACGTTCTGCTGCGCCTGCCGCATGAATTGAAGGAATTGTTCAAGGATTGGCTCGAAGCACACTTTCCCGAACGCGCCGCGCACGTGATGAGTATCGTGCGCCAGTCGCGTGGCGGGCGCGAGAATGATTCGGCTTTCGGATCACGCTTCCGGGGCGAAGGCGTCTTTGCCGACATGATTGCGCAACGCTTCAAAAAGACTTGCGCTCGGCTGGGACTCAATGCGCGGCACTATGCGCTTGACACGTTGCAGTTCAACACGGTTGGCCGGGGCGGCGCGAAGGGAAGTACCCAAGTTTCTCCAAAGCATGCCTCGGAGAGTGGCTCTGGGAGCGAGCCGCAACTGAACCTCTTCTGAGCGCCTTGCCTGCCAAGGCTTTCAAGCCATGTATCTGGCCTGTTCGGAAACAACTGGTCTGGTTGGTTTGATTGGCCTGACCACTACACCGAACTCAGGCGCACATTCGCCATCGTCAAGCGCTCGACCAGAATCGTCAAAAACGCACGGTCAAAGTGACTGCGGGTGGCATCCGACGCCTTTTCCAGCGCCACGTTGCGGATGGTGATGATCTTGGCGTCGCTCATGGTGCTGATGTCTGCGCCGCGGCGTTTTTCTTCTGACAGATACGACATTTCGCCGAAGCACTCGCCGGTGTCGAGGATGTTGAGCAGCTTGCCGCGCTTGGTGACCTTGACCTGTCCCTTGGCGAGCAGGCAGAAATAGTCGCCTTCTTCACCTTCACGCAAAATTATTTGGCCTGGGCCGAGTGCCTGCCACTCGGAAAACCGGGCGACCTCCCACAACTCAACGTCGGTGAACTGCTTGAAGAACGGCATGCCTTGCAGGGTGTTGAATTTTTCCGAATCGGCAAATGCATTGTCTTCAGACATGCCTTCATCGCGGAACGCGTCGGCCAGCGCCAGAGCAAATTCGTCCCATTCCTTGTAGCGGTCTTCCAGATCTTTGGCCATTGCCGTCTTGACAATGGCATCGACGCTGCGTGGAATTTCGTTGCGCAAACCCGACGGCGGCAGTGGCTCGGTGTTGACGATCTGGTAAATCATCGAAAAATTGTTGCTGGCCTGAAACGGCAACTGGCCAGTGAGCATTTGATACATCACGACGCCGAGCGAATAAATGTCGGTGCGATGATCGAGCGGATGCTCTTTGACCTGCTGCGGCGACATGTAGGCGGGCGAGCCGATGCCAGCCACCTGCGTGGTGTTCGAGGTGGTGCTGATGGCAGCGCCGAAGTCAGTGACTTTGATGTCGTAGTCGCTGTCGCCCACCATCATGATGTTGGCCGGTTTGATGTCGCGGTGGGTGACGCCGACCTTGTGCGCAAAGTCGAGTGCACGTGTGATCTTGAAAATGATCTCAACCACGGTTTGCACTGGCAGCAGGGCGTTGACGTCGCAAAATTTTTCGAGGGTCGAACCTTCGACAAACTCCATCACGATGTACTTCTCTTCTTCGTCGGTGACGGCGTCGAAGATCGAGGCGATGTGCGGATGAATCAGCTTGCCGGCCAGGCCTGCTTCGGCAACGAACAGCTTGCGGAACAGGTGGCCGCGCTCGGCATCCTTGAGCGCTTCCGGGTGCACGCGCTTGACCGCCACTTGACGATTGTTGAATGGGTCTTCGCACAGGTAAACCGAGCTGGTCGCGCCTTCACCAAGCTTGCGTAGCACCTTGTACTTGCCGATTTTTTCCATGACGTCCCCTGTTGCTTCCTGTTGCTGCTTGTTGCTGCTTGTTGCTGCTTGTTGCTTCTGGTCGCCGCCCGCTGTTGCCGATGACGCTATGCCGCCAAGCGTTCGCGCGCTGCCGCAATCGCCATCTTGACTTGTTCCGGCGCCGTGCCGCCCACATGATTCCGGCTCGCGAGCGAGCCTTCGAGTGTCAGCACACCAAATACCGAATCATCAATCAACTCGCTGAACGCTCGCAACTGTGCGAGCGGCAATTGCTCAAGGCCACACTTATTGGTCTCGGCATGCCGCACCGCGCGCGCCACCACTTCATGCGCATCACGAAAAGGCAGGCCTTTTTTCACCAGCCAGTCGGCGAGATCGGTCGCGGTCGAAAAACCCTCAAGCGCCGCCGCGCGCATGCGCTCTGCGTTGACGGTGATGGTGCGCACCATTGACGCGAAAATCGTCAGCGTATCAGCCACCGTATCGATGGTATCGAACAGCGGCTCCTTGTCTTCCTGGTTGTCCTTGTTGTAGGCCAGCGGCTGGCCCTTCATCAGCGTGAGCAGGGCGACGAGGTGGCCGGTGACACGCCCGGTCTTGCCACGCGCCAGTTCGGGCACGTCGGGATTTTTCTTCTGCGGCATGATCGACGAGCCGGTGCAGAAGCGGTCGGCCAATGTGATGAAGCCAAAGCGCGGGCTCATCCACAAAATCAATTCTTCCGAGAGCCGCGACAGGTGCGTCATCACCAACGCGCAGGCAGCGGTGAATTCAATCGCGAAGTCGCGATCAGACACCGCGTCGAGTGAATTGACACACACGCCATCGAATCCAAGTTCAGCAGCAACTGCGGCGCGGTCAATCGGATAACTGGTGCCGGCCAACGCCGCACTGCCCAGGGGCAACTGATTCATTCGGTGGCGGCAATCCCGCATGCGCCCTGCATCGCGTTCGAGCATCTCGACATAGGCCATCAAGTGGTGGCCAAACGTCACCGGTTGTGCCACCTGCAAATGGGTGAAGCCCGGCATCACGGTGGCGGTATGCGTGTCCGCGACCGCCATCAAACTGGTTTGCAGCGCGTGCAGCAGGATGACAATGCGGTCGATTTCGCCGCGCACGTAGAGGCGGATGTCAGTCGCCACCTGATCATTGCGCGAGCGCCCGGTGTGCAAACGCTTGCCGGCGTCGCCAATCAGCCCGGTGAGGCGCTTCTCGATATTGAGATGCACGTCTTCATCGTCGAGCGACCAGACAAACGCGCCGCGCTCGATCTCGCTGCGCACTTGCGCGAGGCCGCGTTCGATGCTCGCTACGTCGTCCGCGTGGATGATGCCTTGGCGCCCGAGCATGCGTGCGTGCGCGAGCGACCCGGTGATGTCGGCCATCGCCAATCGCTTATCGAAAAACACCGACGCGGTGTAGCGCTTGACCAGATCATCGACCGCTTCCGAGAAGCGGCCCGACCAAGCTTTGGGGGCGGGAGTGGTTTCTGACATACTTGGGATGGGTTGATCCGGTTAAACGCTTGCCGGACTGCGATGGGATGAAGTGCTCAGATGAAGTGAAGGAACAAACTGCGGGGGTGAACGGCGCGGAGGCACAATCTGCCGGGATGGCACCGATGGCAGAATCGATGCTGGTTCCGGTTCACGCCCCAAGCTGCGACTCTTGACCGCTCGCGTAAACACGCGAAGCACTTGTTTTTATTGGGAAAATGGAAAGTATACCGCGCCGCGACACGCCCGCACTGCCGGATTTTTGCAATCTCGGTGTGGGCTTGCGCATTTTGCTCATCGGCAACATCGCCTTGATGCTGCTTGCCTTGACGACCGCGCAGCCGGTCAGCTTTCATGCATGGCTCGACCGCTTTGTCACCGGCGCCGCAGTGGTGGAGCCGGTGTTGATCGCGAGCCTCGTGGTGCTGTGTCCCCTCCGGCGGCTGATTGATCCGTTGGGGTTTTGGCCGGGCGCGGCGATTGTCATCGTGTGCGAAATGTTTATCACGTTTGCCTTTGCCTACGTTGCAGACCGTCTCGATGGCAGCATCGAATATGGCGGCCTGGTGCGCGACATGGTGGTGGTTGCACTGTCCACCGCACTGGTGCTGTATCACTTTCACTTGCGCGAACGGGCGTTCTCGCCAGCATTGACTGAAGCACGCCTGCTCGCCTTGCAGGCACGCATCCGCCCGCATTTTTTGTTCAACAGCCTCACAGCGGTGCTCAGCCTGATCCGCAGCGAGCCGCGCCGCGCCGAGCGCGCGCTTGAAGATCTGGCCGATTTGTTCCGCTCGCTGTTGCGCGAAGAACGGCGCGTGGTTCGGCTCTCCGACGAGATCGCGGTGTGCAGGCGTTATCTCGATATCGAAGCACTGCGGCTTGGTGAGCGCCTGCAAGTGGAATGGGATATTGACAACAGCGTGCTTGATGCCGCCGTGCCGCCGCTCGTCTTGCAGCCTCTGGTCGAGAATGCGGTGCACCACGGCATTGAACCGATGACCGAGCCCGGCACGGTGCGCATTGCGGTGCGTGCACGCGGCAAACAGTTGGAGATCGATATCGTCAACCCGCGCGAAGACGGCAATACCCAGCCTGGCCGCGCCGGCAATCACATGGCGCAGGGCAATGTGCGTGAGCGTCTGGCGCTGTTGTTTGATCTCGAAGCCAGGCTGGACATTATTTCGGAAGCGAACACCTATCGCGTGCACATTGTGCTGCCGGTGACGCGCGTGCAGGACAAACGAGGGGGAAGCGTATGAAAATCATGATCGTCGACGACGAAGGACCGGCACGCCGCCGCTTGCGTGAACTGCTCTCCGACGTGGCGTCAGAGGTGCCGCACACGGTGGTAGGCGAAGCCGTGAATGGTGTCGAGGCCCTTGCGCTGGCTGAAAATTTGCGGCCGGACCTGCTCTTCGCAGACATGCAAATGCCGCGCATGGGCGGGCTGGAATTAGCGCGCCACCTGCTCAAACTGGAACAGCCGCCAGCGGTGATCTTCGTCACCGCGCACGACGAGTTCGCGCTTGATGCGTTTGAAGTGCATGCGCTTGATTATTTGATGAAGCCGGTGCGCGCGGAGCGCTTGCAGGGCAGCCTCCAACAAGCGGCTGCCCGTTTGGCTTCCGCGCGTGCGCCAGCCGATGCCGCGCTTGCCGAAGCGGCCTCGGATGCGCGCCGCCATTTCTCGATCAGCGAGCGGGGCCGCATCATGCTGGTGCCAATTGATGAAGTGATTTATCTGCGCGCTGAACTCAAATACGTGACCGTGCATACGCAGGGCCGCGACTATTTGCTCGAAGAGTCACTCACCAAACTCGAAGAAGAATTCACCAGGCGCTTCGTGCGCATTCACCGCAACGCGCTGGTAGCGAAAGACCGCATTACCGGGTTTGAGAAAGGCGCGCTGCCCGATGCTGACGGCGAAGCCGGGGTGCAATGGCTGGTGGTGTTGCGTGACTGCCTCGACAAGTTGCCGGTAAGCCGGCGGCAGTGGAGTGCGGTGAAGGAATTGGTGCGCAATTGAGCGAAGGATTGCGCGCTGTGGCGCTCATAGTAGACTTCGCGCCTTCAATTTAGCGGAGCCTGTTGTGAGCCGATTGCTTGACCTGTACCGTCTGATGCGCCGCATTCGCGCCTTTGAAGACGCTGCCGAGATCGCCAGTCAGGGCGGCGTCGCTGCTTGGGGCTTGGCAGCCTCATCCAAACCCGCGTTGGTGCGTGGCCCCTTGCATTTGTCGACTGGGCAGGAGGCTGTCGCTGCCGGCGTGTGCTTCAACCTCACGCGCGAAGATTTGCTCACCTCAACCCATCGCGGTCACGGCCACACCCTGGCCAAGGGCGCTGATCCGGCGAAGATGATGTGCGAGCTGTTTGGCCGGGCTACCGGTTACAACAAGGGCAAGGGCGGCTCGATGCATATCGCTGATTTCTCTGTCGGCATGCTCGGCGCGAATGGCGTGGTGGCAGCCGGCATCCCGATTGCCACCGGCGCCGCCCATGCATTGAAGATACAGGGCAAGCCGCACATTGTGGCGTGTTTCTTTGGCGATGGCGCGGCCAATCGCGGGCCGTTTCTCGAAGGCCTCAACTGGGCGCAGGTGTTCAAGCTACCGGTTCTGTTCGTGTGCGAGGACAACCGCATTTCGGCGACCACACCAACCGGGCCGATGACGGCGGGTGAGGGCGTGTCGGCGCGCGCGGCAGCGCTGGCGATTCCGTCGATGAAGGTCGATGGCAATGATGTCGAAGCTGTGGATGCAGCGGCGAAGAAGCTGACAGATGAGATTCGCGCTGGCGGCGGCCCGCGCTTCCTGCACGCGGTGACGTATCGATTCAAAGGCCATGTGTCGGTTGATCCGGGCACTTATCGCGACGCGAAAGAAGTCGAAGCGGCACTCAAGCTCGATCCGCTGATCGTCGCGCGGGCAAAACTGTTGAGCGAGGGAGTGGGTGTGACGGAGATTGATGCGGTCGATGCAGCGGCGAAGAGCGAGATCGAGCATGCACTGGCCACGGCTGAAGCCGCACCGGTGCCTGATGTGACCTCGGCGTATGAAGACATTCTCGACACCGGCGCGGGAGTCTGGCGATGAACGCGAAGACCCAACACCCGATGACGGCGGTGACTGCTCACACTGGCTCGATGACCTATGCGCAGGCCGCCTGCCTCGCGCTGCAAGAGGTGATGCGCGCCGACCCGCGCGTGGTGGCGCTCGGTGAAGACCTCGGGCGCGGCGGCGTGTTTGGCCAGTATCGTGGCCTGCCGCAGGAGTTCGGCCCCGAGCGCATCATAGACACACCGATCTCTGAAGCCAACATCATGGGCGCGGCTGTCGGCATGGCGCTCGCTGGTTTGCGGCCCGTGGTGGAAATGCGCGTGATCGATTTCGCGCTCTGCGCTATGGACGAGATCATCAATCAGGCGGCGAAAAACCGCTACATGTTTGGTGGCCAGGGCCGCGTGCCGCTGGTGGCACGCATGCCGATCGGCATTTGGAGCGCATCGGCTGCGCAGCATTCGCAATCACTGGAAGCCTGGTTCGCACACATGCCGGGTCTGGTGGTGGCAGTACCGGCCACGCCGCAGGACAACTATGGCTTGCTCAAGTCATCGCTCGCCTCGGGCGACCCGGTGATCTACATGGAGCACAAGGAGTTGTGGGGTGTCGAGGGCACGGTGTCTACCGGGGTTGAGGTGCCTCTGGGGCGAGCCAATGTAGTGTGCGAGGGTCATGACCTCACGATCGTCACCTGGTCACGCGGGGTGGGCATTGCCCTGGAAGCTTTGTCCACCAAGGCTTTTGGAGGCATGTCGCCGGAGATCATTGACCTGCGCACCTTGTGGCCGTGGGATCGTGACGCGGTGTTGAAGTCCGTGGCCAAAACGGGGCGGCTGCTGGTCGTGCATGAAGCGGTACAGGTGGCTGGCTTTGGCGCCGAGATTGCGGCGAGCGTTGCGGAGGCAACCGGCTGCAAGGTGCGGCGCCTCGGCGCGCCGCGCATACCGGTGGGTTATGCGCAGGTGCTGGAAAATGAAGCGCGGCTGACACCGCAGAAAATCGTCGCTGCCGCCGAGGCTCTGCTCAGACAGTAGGTGCGGCGCAAAGATGATCCTGCGCGTAGTTTGAATACCAAACAGTGAACGTTGATAGGCAAGCCCCTTCGATTAAACTCAGCACTGAACCGAATTTTTCGATAACAACATCAGGAGACAGCGCATGACTATCGGATCCAACGGATTGGGCGCGAAGCGCCGCACCTTCATTCAAGGCACTGCTGCTGCCGGTGCACTGGCAGCACTCGGCCACCCCGCCTTCGCGCAGACGGCAGAGTTCACCCTCAAGTGGGCCAACAATATTCCGGTCACGCATCCGTCCAACATCCGCACGCGCGAAGCGGTTGATGCGATCAAAAAAGAGACCAATGGCAAGGTTGATATCCAGATTTTCCCGAACAACCAATTGGGCGGTGATACCGACATGCTGTCGCAGGTGCGCTCGGGGGCGATCGACATTTTTCCGCTCTCCGGGTTGATCCTGCAAACCCTGGTGCCTGTTGCGGGCATCAACGGCCTGGCGTTCGCGTTCAAGGACTATCAAACGGTGTGGTCGGCGATGGACGGCGAACTCGGTGCCTACATCCGTGCGGCAGTGGCCAAGGTCAACCTGCATACCTTCGACAAGATTCTCGACAATGGCTACCGCAACATCACCTCGTCAAGCAAGCCGATCAACACGGCCGACGACCTCAAAGGCTTCAAGATCCGCGTGCCGGTCAGCCCGCTCTGGACCTCGATGTTCAAGGCCTTCGGTTCGGCACCGACCGGCATCAACTTCAGCGAAGTCTATTCGGCGCTGCAAACCAAGGTGGTGGAGGGCCAGGAAAATCCCCTTGCCATCATCGACATCGCCAAACTCTACGAAGTGCAAAAGTATTGCTCGATGACCGGCCACATGTGGGACGGGCAATGGGTGCTCGCCAACGGTCGCCGCTGGAATGGCCTGCCCAAAGAAATCCAGGCGGTCATCACCAAGCACATCACCGCTGCCGTGCTGGCGCAACGCGACGACATCCGCCGCCTCAACAATGGGCTGGAGGCGCAACTCAAGGCCAAGGGCATGGTGTTCAACTACCCCGATGTCAAATCGTTCCGCGATGCGCTCTCGAAAGCCGGCTTCTACAAGGAATGGCGCGAGAAGTTCGGCAACGAGGCGATGGCCAAGCTGGAGAAGTATTCGGGCAAGCTGGCCTGATTGTTGGTGCTGATTCTCGCCGCAGAGTCCGTCACTGAACTTGGCAGCGAGGTGCGCGGTGCCGTGCTGGTGGCCGGATCACATGGCGGATTGATCGCGTCTTACCTCGGTGCCAAAGCCGGTGCGCACGCGCTGATTCTCAACGATGCGGGCGTGGGTCTCGATCAGGCTGGCATCGCCGGCCTGGCTTGGCTCGACGGCATCGGCATGGCAGCGGCATGGCAGCGGCCACGGTGGCGCATACCAGCGCGCGTATTGGGGATGGTGCCGATAGCCTCGCGCGCGGGGTGATCTCCCATGCCAACCAGTGCGCGCAAGCAGCGGGTGTCGCGGCGGGCATGCTTGCCGCAGAGGCTGCTGCCCGCCTCGTTCGCGCACCCGCGCCGCATGCGCCAGCGCCCCCCTATGCGGAGGGGCGCTGGCTGCTGACGAAGCGCAACGGCATCGAAGTATGGGCGCTCGATTCGGTCGGCAAGCTCGTACCTGAGGACGCGGGCCGCATTTTGCTGATTGGCTCGCACGGCGCACTCCATGGCGGGCGGCGCGACTCGGCACTCAATCTGCACGGCGCACCCGTGGCTGCGCGCGCCGCCATCTTCAACGATGCCGGTGGCGGCGCGGACGGCGCGGGCATCACCCGTCTGGCCGAACTCGATGCGCGCGGCATTTCGGCGGCGACCGTGAGTCACACGACTGCGCGGATTGGCGATGGCAGGTCGATGTGGGAGACTGGGTTCATTTCCCAGACGAATTCGCTGGCGTCCCGGCAAGCGGCAGTCACTGGCGGGCGCGCTGCGGATTGGATCGCCGCGTTGACCGCCAGGGCTGGTGCAGGTGCGGCGGTGTGATGCATTTTTCGGATCACTGTGTTACATCGATGACACCATGAGGGCACAGTTTCTTTCGATTCGCCTGACCGAAGCCGAATCTCGTTTGGTGGCGCGTCTCAACCAGATAACCGGTTTGAGCAAATCCGCATTGGTCAAACGGGCGCTCAAGGAAATGTCTGCGGCCCATGACGGTGCCGCCGCAAGCAGCCTGTTTGATCCGGGCGCGGCGAATTTCGGCCGCCATGGCGATGCCACGCGCCAGTCCGCAGGCATCAAGCGTGTCTTGCGCGAACGCCTCAATGCCAAGCGTACTGGCTGACAGCGGACCCTTGGCCGCGCTGTACAACTGCCGCGATCACCACCACGTCTGCGCTGTCAAATTCTTTCAGACACAGGGCGCGCATCTGCGGTGTCATACGACGTGGGAAGTGGTGTCTGAACTGATGTAGCTCGCACGGTGCAGTTGGTGACGTCAACGGTGCGCGCTAACGCCCAAGCTCAGCCACTGTTTTGCCGTGGCGACGCGGAGACAAAACGACCGGCCGGGATGCCTTGTTGGGCAGGACGAGGCGAGCGTGAAACGAGCGCATGCCCAGTAGTGCCCTGCGAATGCCGAATAGCTTCACAAAAAGCATGTAAATCGTTGTTGTATTGCCCGAACAACTTGGTTCGAACCTGGTGTACTTCTTCGACAATCGGATCTAGGGTCATGGCGTGGCTCCCATAAGTTGCGGTGGAGTGCAGATCACCGGCGGCTCGAAGCCAGCCGACCTGCATGTTGCCTCAATGATGTGCTGGGT
The DNA here is from genome assembly GCA_031387185.1 of Burkholderiales bacterium. Lineage (GTDB taxonomy): Bacteria > Pseudomonadota > Gammaproteobacteria > Burkholderiales > JAEUOS01 > CANJDH01. Next base: position 4,144 of record JANNCZ010000712.1, on the reverse strand, counting down.
TGCGGCATTTGCTATGTGACGGCAGTTCCAAGTCAGCAGGAAGTCCATGCCATTCAATGTAGCTATCCCAATATGCAAGGCGTCAATTCGGGCTCTCGGAGGCAACGCCGCACGAGCAAGCAACAAACCGGCAAGCTGTTCCGCTTCAGATGAAAGCGCCAGTTCTGGAATGCCAGCCAATACGGATAGGCGGCGTGCGGCAGCCTCCTGGTTTCCTTCTGCCGCTTCTCTCAACACAACATCCGAGATAAAAACGTCGTAGTTTGGACGCGCAACGTCCCACCATTGTCGCGTAGCCTGTTGATTTGCAGCCATTATCAACTCTGTACTGCGCCACGCCGTTAGGTAGCTGGGGATGGTGGTTTCGAGGTAAACGGACTGGAGCATGACCTGATGCTACACCACTGCCCAGCGTTCGCGCTGGCAGCCTGTTTGGTCCGGCCGCAGAAATGTTCGGCCGCCATGGCGATGCCACGCGCCAGTCCGCAGGCATCAAGCGTGTCGTGCGCGAACGCCTCAATGCCAAGCGTATTGGCTGACAGCGGCTCCTTGGCTGCGCTGTACCAGCGCGCTGTACAACCGCCGCGATCACCACCACGTCTGCGCTGTCAAATTCTTTCAGGCGCAGGGCGCGCAGCTGCGGTGTCATACGACGTGGGAAGTGGTGTCCGAAGCGATGTACTTCCTCAATTTTCCGGCTGCGGCCAAGCGCAAGGCGTTCCGCAACGTGTTCGGCACTGCCGCTGGCACCGCGCAGCGGCGGCATTGCTTGAGTGCCGCGCGGCTACACGGTGCGGCCCTGGCTCGCCAACACCTCCGCCCGCACCTGCTCGGTCAACTCCGCCTTGAGCGCGACAAACTCGGGCGAGGTTTTGATCGAGTAATGGCGCGGATGCGCGAACGGCACCGCGCGCTCAAACTTGATGCGGCCCGGGCGCGCGCTCATCACCATCACGCGGCTGCCCATGAAAATCGCTTCGTCGATGTCGTGGGTGACGAACAGCACAGTTTTTTGCTCGGCCTCCCAGATGCCGAGCAGAAGCTCCTGCATTAGTTCACGGGTTTGGTGATCGAGTGCGCCGAACGGTTCGTCCATCAACAGCATGCGCGGGCCGTTGGCGAGCGCGCGCGCGAGTGCGGTGCGCTGCTGCATGCCGCCCGAGAGTTGTTTGGGATAGTGATGCTCGAAGCCCACCAGGCCAACACGTGCGATGAAAGACTGCGCGATGTCGATTTGCTCGTGCAGCGGCAGGCCGCGCTCGCGCAGGCCGAAGCAGACGTTGTCGCGCACGCTAAGCCACGGGAACAGGGTGTAGCTCTGGAACACCATGCCGCGGTCCGCGCCCGGGCCGGTGACGCGTTTGCCGTCGAGCAGCACTTCACCCGTGGTGGGGTGATCGAGGCCGGCCAGGATGCGCAGCAGAGTTGATTTGCCGCAGCCAGACGGACCGAGGATGGTGATGAAGTCGTTTTCGGCGGCGTCGAGCGTGGTCGCTTCGAGCGCCTGGGTCGCACCCGCCCCCTGCGTTGCCGCGAAGCTGCGCGATACGCCGCGAATCGACAGGATGGTCACGTCATCATTTCCTGATCGCTCGCTCAACGTTGTCTTCATTTGCCGGCTCATTTCCCTAACTGTGCCCAGGGGTAGAGGCGCTGATTGACGCGCTTGAACGTCGTGTCGGACACCAGGCCAATGATGCCGATGACAATGATGCCGAAGATGATCTGATCAGTCGCCAGCAACGCCTGGCTGTCGGTAATCATGTGGCCAATGCCGCTGGACGCACCGATCAATTCGGCGACGATCACGTAAGTCCAGGCCCAGCCCAGCACCATGCGCAGAATTTCGGCAATCTCCGGTGCGGCGTTCGGAATCAACACGCGCCGCACGATGCCGGTGTCGCCGCAGCCCAGCGTGTAGGCGGCCTCGACCAAGTCGCGCCGCGTGTTGCCGACCACCACGGCGATCATCAGCACCAATTGGAAGAAGGAGCCGATGAAAATCAGCGACAGCTTTTGCGCTTCGCCGATGCCCGCCCACAAGATTAACAACGGAATGAAGGCGGAAGCGGGCAGGTAGCGTGCGAACGAGACAAAGGGTTCGAAAAACGCTTCAACCGGTTTGTAGGCCCCCATCGCGACGCCCAGCGGCACTGCCAGCACCGCCGCAATGGCAAAACCGCCAAACACCCGCCACATGGTGACGCCGATGTCGTAGGCGAAACCCATTTTGGTCAGCAGCATCCAGCCCGACTGCAGCATCATGATGGGGTCGGCGAGAAAGGTCTTGGAGACAAAACCGCTGAACGTGACGGCGGCCCACATTGCGATGAAGACGAGGAAGAACGCAACGCCGAGAAACACGCGGGTGCGTGGAGCGACTGGTTTGAGAGGAGTCAATTGAATGGCAGGAAAAGGTTAAACCAGGACCGCAAAGCGATCTATGCGAGACTACTCCGTCAATGGATTGCGCGTGCGTAAGGCGGAAAACCGGGAAAAATCCCGGTCTGCCGACCACAACTCGGTGACACCGTGATGCAAACAGAGCGCGGCGATGCGTGCGTCGTGAATCATGCCACCGCGTGATTGCGCGGCCAGTACCACTTTCTCAAGACGCAACAGGTAGCCGTCACTTTCGGCGAGAAAAACCAGTTGCGGCAATGCGGCCAGGTCACCGATCTGTTTGATCGCGCGTTCTACCGGGGTGGGTGTTTTGAAGATGCGCGCATTGGTCACGATGGCGGCGAACTCATGCACACAAGGCCATGGAATTGCCCACTGCGCCGCGCCGCCGCCAAGCGACTCGATCAGCGCGCGCGCCGCAGCATGGAAGGGTGAGTCGGTGCGATGGGCGTAAACCAGCAGATTGGTGTCAACCGCGATCACGATAAATCTCGTCGCGCAGCCGTTCCCAGCCGGCCTGCTCAAACTCCGGCGTCAGACCATCGCCGCGAAATGGCTGGATGCGCAAAGCGGCAGCGCGTTTTGGCGCACGAGCGCGCAGGGCCAGATGCAAGCCCTCTTCCAGCAATGCCTTCAGCGTGGCACCTTCGCGCTGCGCCACCTGGCGCGCACGCGCCAGCAAATCGTCGGGTATTTCAATGGTGGTTTTCATATGGGTAACCCATATTTCCTATATGGGGTATATGGTACATCAAATCACATTTCCTGACGCCTGCTTCAGGCGCGGCCGGGATGGCGCTGGCGCGTCCGGGTTTGGAGATCTCATTTGAGAATGTACTTGAGAATGTAATTGATAGTCATTCTCATTTGTGCTACATTGACACGATGCAAGCTTCCGCCGCATTTCTTTTTCAATCCCGATTTTTTCAGTCCCGCAATGATCGCACTGCGCTGGCCGGCATTGCCGCGACGGTTCTGGCGCACGTGGCCATCATCGCCGTTGCACTCGCTTACGCGCCGGTGCGTGAATCGCTGCGCTCGCTCGCGCCGCTGATGGTGGAGTTGATCAAACCGGAATTGCCGGCCCTGCCGGTGCCCAAACCCGAACCAAAAATCACATTGCCCAAGCCGCTGCCGCCGAAGCGTGTGCCACCGCAGCCGGTGCCCGAACTGACCATCCTCGCGGCGCAGACACCGGTGCCTGCCGCTGCGCAAACGGCGCCGCCCGAGCCCAAACCGGTGCCCGCTGTGATCATTGCCGAGGCGCGGCCTGCGGCAATTGTGGCGTCCGCCCCGCTGATCCCGCCCCATTTCAACGCCGGCTTTCTGGTCAATCCGGCGCCAGCCTATCCATCGTTGTCGCGGCGCTTGGGCGAGCAGGGCCTCGTGCTGCTGCGGGTGTTGGTTGAACCGGATGGTTTGCCCTCCAGTGTCGAGTTGCGCACCACCAGCGGGTTCGAGCGCCTTGATCAATCCGCGCTCGATGCGGTGCGGCGCTGGAAATTCGTGCCAGCAAAGCAAGGCGACAAGCCGGTGGCGGCATGGGTAGTGGTGCCGATATTGTTCAATCTGAAAGGTGCATGATGGAAACGACTTTGGGGTTCGCACATTTCCTGGCGCAGGCGGATGGCGTTGCGAAAACAATCCTGCTGATCATGCTGGGGATGTCGGTGACAACCTGGTATCTGATTTTCACCAAGAGCATCCGCAATCTGGTGTCGCAACGGCAAGGCCGGCATTT
>JANNCZ010000711.1:0-4336 GCA_031387185.1 Burkholderiales bacterium | reverse complement strand
CACGAGGTAATCATTGCCGCCCACAATCGCGCTCAGATTGGTCACGGTGCCGATGGAACGGAAGCAGGTGTCGGCGGCGCTGAAATTGAGTGCATCCTCATCGTCGAGAGTGTTGCCATTGGTGTCCGGGCAACTCGATGCGGTGGTCGCCGCACCGCTGGTCACGCTGCGGTAGCGGCCTTCGGTACGCAACTGCAAATATTCCAGATAGACCACGCTGCCCACACTGGTGATGCGCAGGCTATTGGGCAGTGCGGTGCGCAGGTTGCGGTCAATTTCGCGAATCGCCGCGTCGGCCGCATCGGTCAAGTCGGCACGGTTCGCCAGATCGGCAGCGCCGCGCAGGGGCAGGGTGATGAACATGCCGACGGTCGCGCCAATGATGCCGAGCACCACCAGAGACACAATCGCCTCGATCAGCGAAAACCCGCGTTGATCCTGATTAAGCATAGTTGAGCCGGTAGCCCGACGCGCTGATCGAGCCGCCAGGGTAGGCCACGGTGACCGTAATCAACCAGGACTGCGTGGAGGCGGCGGCTTGAAGCGCGCCTGCGCCCAGCGCGGTACCGGTCACCGTCACCGTCACGTTGTACGCGGTTAAACCAGTTATCGGCGCGACGCCCGCGATGGCATAGGCTCCGGTCGAGGCGTAGCCGTTGTAGTCCAGAACATCGTCAAATAGCGCGCGATTGGCTTGAGTCGCCGCCCCTGAAAAGCCGGCCGGCGGATTGCTGAACGCCTTGGACGAAATTTCGTTCAGCATGCCGTCAGCAATGGTTTGCGCCTGTTTCATCACCAGCGGGTCGGCACTGGTACGAATCGCCAGCGGCATCACACTCATCAAGCCGGTCAGGCCGACGCCCATAATGATGATGGCGACGATCAGTTCGACCAGAGAAAAACCGCGTTCATTCCTAATGGACATAGCCGCTCCCGGCTTCGACCACGATCGAATTTGATCCCAGGATCACAAGCGTCTGCGGATTGTTGGGCACGCCGTCGGCATCAAATGTGATGGCCGTCGGCGTGGCACTGAATCCGGCACTTTTTTGCGCGGTTACCGTGTAGGGGCTGACTCCGCCTGGGCCGGTCAGCGCGCTGCTGCAGGCTCCGCCGAAACTGGTGGCGAGCGTGGCAGAAACGGTCGTTGCAGTGAAGCTGAGGCAGACGTTGCGGCGCTGGGCGATGGCCGTTTTCTGCGCATAACGCAAAAACGCCTGAGTTTCACTGTAGAACCTTGCCTCGTCGATCACCGCAGTTGACAGCAGCGGCGCCGCCACCGCCGCCAGCACCCCGGCCAGAATAAGGACTGCAACCAACTCTGTTACGGTGAAGCCAGACTGACAAGCAGACCGCAGCAACCCTTGCCCCGGTACTTGCCCAGACCTGCGACCAAAATTGGCTGCGCGACTGTACACGTCTGGCTCCCGTTTGATTGGCACCCTCGATTGGCACCCTCGAATTGGCCCATCTGGCACCCTCGAATTGGCCCATCGACATTCTAATGGGCCAATTTCGTCCGGATGCACTCTCTTAAAGGGGCGCTAGCAAGGGGTGCAGAGAGACCAAGGGAGACCCACTCGGGCACCGGGACTAGCAGGTCGTCACATTGACCGCGTAAACCGGGGACACCGTCGCCGTCGCTGGTGTATAGGTCACGGCACAGGTCGCGGCAAGCGTCGCGGCTCGGGCATGGCGAATTTCGTTCGCAGTCGCAGTGTTGAAATCAGTGGCTGGCGTCAGATCCATAACCAGGGCCACCTGGGCTGCTGTCGAGCCAAACCCGTTTGCCACCAAGACTGCCGTTCCGTTGACGGTCACGCTAACCGGCGTTGCGGTGGTGCCAAGCGTGCCTGCGGTCGACGCCCGCGCATAAATCAGCGCATTGGCGGCGGCCATTGATCCTGCCACGCCCTGAACCACCGAACCACGCGCATCACCGGCAATGTTGGTGAATTTGGGCAGTGCGATGGCGCTGAGAATGCCAAGAATCACGATCACGACAATCAATTCGATCAGGGTAAAGCCTTGTTGGGTTTTCACGGTATTTTTCCTGTGAGGTCGAAGTTCACTGAAGCCAGTATGCATCAAACTGCAATCGTCTGCGAACTCCAATCGTCTGCGCGTGACCAAAATAAGGTGCCAGCCGGGTACCGGGACTAGCAGGTCGTCACACTGACCGCGTAAACCGGGGACACTGTCGCCGTCGCTGGTGTATAGGTCACGGCACAGGTCGCAGCAACCGTCGCGGCTCGGGCATGCCGAATCTGATTCAGAGTCGCAGTGTTGAAATCCGTGGCTGGCGTCAGATCCATGACCAAGGCCACCTGGGCTGCCGTCGAGCCAAACCCGTTTGCCACCAAGACCGCAGTTCCGTTGACGGTCACACTCACCGGCGTTGCGGTGGTGCCCAGCGTACCCGCGATAGACGCCCGCGTATAAATCAGCGCATTGGCAGCGGCCATTGATCCTGCCACGCCCTGGACAACCGAACCGCGCGCATCACCGGCAATATTGGTGAATTTGGGCAGTGCGATGGCGCCGAGGATGCCAAGAATCACGATCACGACAACCAATTCGATTAGGGTGAAGCCTTTTTGCTTGTTCATGGTAGTTCTCCTTTGAGTCAAAAATTTGATGAATCGAGTATGCATCAACGCGATTCCTTCGCGCGTGACCAAATTCACAAAAGGCTGATTTTCCCGGATAAAAGGCCTTATTTAACAATTATTTGCTTAAACCATGCATAAGGTTCGACCGGCACCAGCACTGGCCAGGTCACTTCGCCGCTGCTGCGACCTTTCACGCTGCTGGCGACCACATGAAATCGCACCCGGTAACGGCCGTCCTGGCCGGGCTTGAGATGGCTGTGGCGCTTGGGGGTATAGACGATCTCGCGCGCGGTGGTGTCGAAATACCAGCCGCCGTATTCGCCGGCCTGCTCGGGTTCAGACGCGAATGCGCCAAGGTAGTTGGCCGGTGGCTCGCGCAACCACTCGACCGGATTGCTGCCGCGCAAACGCGGCAACTCCTTTTCGCGGCCTCCGGCAATCAACCCGGCAATCTGCAAATCCATGCCCGCCCGCATCATCATGCGCTGGGTTTCCATGGCCGATTTCTCCGCGATCTCCAGATTGTCCAGCACCTTGCTCAGCAAATACGCAACCAGGATGCTGAAAATCACGATCACCACACACAGCTCAAGCAGCGTGAAGCCTGGCTGCCGCCGGCCAGCCTGCGACCGCGGCTTGCGAGAAAGGATGGCGTTCATTTTTGGATCATCACCCGGCCCAGGTCCCACATCGGCAGGAAGATACCAAGTGCAAGGATCAGCACCAGCACGCCGAGAAAACAGATGAGGATCGGCTCGATCTGGGCTGACAGGGTTTTCAGTTCGTACTCCACCTCGCGCTGGTAAATGTCCGCCACATCTTCCATCAAACTGTCGAGCTGGCCGGACTCCTCGCCCACCTGCACCATCTGCAACACGATGGGCGTGAATATTTTGGACGCCACTGCGGTGCGCAGCAGCGAGTCGCCGCGCTCGACGCCGACGCGCATTTTCTCCACCCGGTCACCGATGAAGGCGTTGTCGACGGTGCGCGCCACCAGACTCAAGCCCTGGACAATCGGCACGCCGCTGCGTGCGGCAAGGGCAAAACTGCGCGCGAAGCGCGCCAGTGTGGCTTTGAGAATGATCTTGCCGGCGATGGGAAATTTAAGTTTGTACTCGTCCCACGCCAGACAGCCGGCGCTGGTCGCCACCCATGAGCGCCACATATAAGCGGCGCCCACCGCAGCGGCGGCGATCAGCCACCAGTAGGCAATCATGAAATCCGAAAAGCCGATCAGCAGTTGCGTCATCAGCGGCAGCGGTGCGTTGAAGCTTTTGAATACCTTGGAAAAAGCCGGCACCACCATGAGGTTGATCACCACAATCGCAACGGTCATCGCGGCGATGACGAAGGCCGGATAGCGGATCGCCGCCTTGACCTGGTTGCGCATGAACAGGCTGAACTCCATGTGCTCGTACATGCGCAGCAGGACTTCTTCGAGCCGCCCCGAAGTCTCTCCCACCCGCACCATGTTGACGAAAAATTCGGAGAACACCGGTGCCTCGCGCGCCAGCGCGGCCGAAAATTCGCGCCCCGAATCGAGGCTGGCGCGCACATTGCCGATCACCCGGTTGAACGCCGGGCTGGTCGAAGATTGCTGCAAACCGGCCAGACCCTGCATGATCGGCACACCCGCTTTGAGCAAGGCATAGAGCTGGCGGCTGAACAGCATCAGTTGCTCGTCGGTCACCTTTTCCTGAAAAAAACTGACCAGCGCCTGG
>JANNCZ010000689.1:0-4774 GCA_031387185.1 Burkholderiales bacterium | reverse complement strand
TTTTGGACCGCGCGCAAAAAAACATCATCATTGCTCGCGTCACTCCATTTGAGAACGGTGTGACTGTATGCCTGAAGAATCGCCTGCGATTGATCGCTGATATGGCGTGTCGTCGGTTCTTCGTCGTCCGCGCCGGAAGTTTCGCCCGAGGCGATATCGTTGACCACGACCAAGCGTTGCGATTCGGGCCGCGTGCCCTGAATCTCCATCCACGTGAAGGAAACAAGTTTCGCCGCCTGAACAGTAGGTGAGGCCATCAGCTTGACCAGGCGGTCTTTGCCTCTGGGAAGTGAAATCACAAAATCCATCGGATGGTCAACCGTGCGCCCCGGAATTTGCACGTTGGCGACATAACGGACATCGTGCTCATCAAAATATTCTTTGACGATGGCGAAGAAATCTCCCGCCGTGCGCGGCGTCGCGCTCATCCACAAATCGTTGAGGCGCGAAATCGCGGTCAGCAGGAAATGCGCACGCTGCGGTACGCTGCCCGGCGTCACCACGGTTTGCAATCGCCCATTGCGCCATTCGACGCCACAGCCGGCAATGGCGTGCCCGATGATCTGCTGCCGCCGTTCCGATTTCTCGATCTGGACGCCCATGTCCATCAGGTTGTCGAGCGTGCGCCCGTTGTCGTGCAGCAAAATTTCACCGCCGGTGCCATCCACGTAGATCTCGATGCCATCGTGGAACGGATCGAGAAACGGCGTGCTCAACACCTGCATCGAGCCGCGCTCGACCGTGAGCATGCGGTCATTGAGCCAACTCACATACTGGCGCGCAAGATCGGGAATCGGCAAAGCGCTCATATCAGCGGCAGCATGTAACCGGCGGAGAACCGGGCATGCACAAGTTCAAGGAATGCGGCGAGTGTATCAAGCGGTTTGGCGGGGTCATGCCAGGAGAACACGTCTTGCAAGATGGACTGCTTGGACACTGCCAGCAGATTGTCGGCTTCGGCCTGATTGGGCAGAAGTGCCACGGCTCAAGCCTCCCGGTACAGCGCAAACGGCAACTGCGCAAACTCGATGCCGTGTTCGAGCAACTGCTTGTGGCTCATGTACTTAGCCGGCGCGAACACCAGATGCCCCTTCGACTCCTTGCGCCCGTTTGGGTGAGAGCGGCCCCAAGCCGCAATTTCCTTCGCGCGCGTCAGCGTGAGAGCCGAGTCGGGCGACTTGAGAAACGCCAGATCGGGTTGGTACTGCAGCCACACATGCTTGTCCAAGGCCTCGCCCAGATAAAACGCCGGCGCCGATTTCGGCCGCTGCGGCAGCGCGCCGCCGGTGGCGGTGTGAAACAGCCACGCCCCCAGCGCATCGAAATCCGGCAGATGCTCTCCGGAAAGCAATTTCTGCACTTCAAGCGGCTCGCCCAGAGTGCAATAGGTAAAGCTGCCACCAAGCCCATCCACGCGCTCGGAAATGCGCTTCTCGCCTTCCACGCGCAGCACGCCGTCATCCACCTTCACGTTCAGCTTGTCGAAGCGGCGCTTCACGGTTTTCTTCTTCGCGGAATCCCCCAGCGCCATCTGCCCATCGTTATCCGCAAAGCCCTCGCGCTTCTGTACCGCATCGACCTTCTCGATCAGCGCATTGGCTTTCTTCAATTGCGTCCACGTGAGCTTTTCTTCGAGCAGGGTTTCACGTTGATTGCCCACCCAGGCATAGCCATTGATCGCGCGACGCACGCGCTCGGCGGTGAGGCGGTCTGCATAGTCCTCGCCTTCGACGAGGATGAAGCGGCGCGTGCCGTTATCTTTGGTGTTGGCTCTGAGCACGGCGTGGGCGGTCGTTCCGGAGCCAGCGAAAGAGTCGAGGATGAGCGCGTCCTTATTTGCCCCAATGTCCAATACGCGTTCGATAAGTTGCACAGGCTTGGGAGTGATGAAAAGTTCATCGTCGTTGCTCGACGACATCATCTGCGAAAGAGCTTGTTTCGAATTCCTTGTGCTGCCAACATCCTTCCATGACCAAAGCGTCTGAGCAACAACGCCATCCTTTACATCAGACAGGAAACGCTTTATCCCAGGTCTGTTGTCGCCGCTCTCGCCCCACCAGATGCGCCCATCTTTATCAAGCTGGTCAAATCTTTCTCGATTTACTCTCCAATAGCTGCCTGAAGGTGGGCCATCGATAACTCGCCCCGATTTCGTGGTGATTGGGTAAAGCCCTTGTGCGTAATGATTTCTTGCGGCCAAGTCACTCAACAGCCAAAGCCCGCGAGGGTCGTTGTCAGGATTTTTGTAACGAGCCAACATATCTTCTGTGCGAGGGAGAAGCTTTAGCTCAAAGTTGCTCTTGTCTTTCGCGTAGACAAGTATGTAATCGTGATCCTCGCTGAAAAATTCAGCAGTGTTTTTGGGACTGTCCATTTTGTGCCAAATGCATGTGGCAACGACTTGCTGTTCTCCAAAAATCTCATCAAGCATCGACCGCGCCCGATGCACTTCGTTGTCATCCAGCGTCATCCACAACGAGCCAGTTTCCGAGAGCAACTCCCGCAACAACGTCAACCGCGGCCACATCATCGCGAGCCACTTGTCATGCCGCAGCATGTCTTCAATCCCCACCGGATTGTTCGACAGCCACTCTTTCATCATCGGTGAGTTGACGTTGTCGTTGTAGCACCAGCCTTCGTTGCCGGTGTTGTAGGGCGGGTCGATGAAGATCAGGTCGACTTTGCCGGCGTAGCGCGGCAGCAGCGCTTTGAGGGCGTGCAGGTTGTCGCCGTGGATGATGAGGTTGCCGCCCAAGTCGGGGGCGCCGATGGATTTGGACGCATCGGCCAGCAGCGGACGGTAGGGCACCGTCAGGTGGTGGTTGTAGACGTATTCCTTGCCTTTGAATACGAGTTCGGGCATGACGCTTTTCAGAGGGGAGTTGAAGGATTATAGGTGGCAGGTTGGCGGCGGCGGTAACACATTGAGGAGATTGGCGACTTGCCGAAGCCGGTGTTGCGCAAGGCGCAAAAACGCGCAGAGGTAAAGGCCGAAAAGCCCTGATGGGAGCGGGTCGCAGGCCGTTGATGCCTTAAGAATGGCTCTGGTAGAGGGTTTTAGGCTATCTGCTTGGCGGGTTTTCGGTCAAGCGTCCGGCAGCAAATTGAGTCTGGTGCGGTGCGACGGACGGATCGCGGAGAAATGACGGCGGTCTGTGGTGGCAATATCGGCAAGCTTGAGGCGCTCGCTTATCGCAGCAATGGCTGCGTCAACGAATCCAATGTTGAGCCGTTCATGCTGCGCCATCAGTACGGCTGCGCGTGCATAGTCTCCGGCTTGCAGGTCTTCGATGACAAAGGCGCCGCCCGCCACCGCCGCGACGAGTCCTGCTTCGGCACGCGCTCCCAGGTATTTGTTGGCGAGAAAGGCGGCTTCCGGGACAACGCAGGCAGGAAGAATGAGCCGGCCAGGATAGGCATTGACGAACTCTTTGGCGCGTTCATGCCAGCCATCATTCCCGGCAAACAGCGCGTACAAGATGCCGGTGTCCACCAAACACGATTTCATCGCTTGTCAGACCAAAGCAATTGCTCATGTTTCTCCGCAACATCGGTACGGCTGCTTTTGTACTTGCCAATGAATGCAAAGCGGTTAGGTTTCGGCGCGGAACGCCGCGCAGCCAGATGGGATTGCAGGGCTTCGCGGATGAATTGCGCGACGCTTTTGTTTTCGTCGGCGGACGCCTGCCTGATTGCATCGAGCAGCGCGTCGTCGGCAAAAATGGTGGTGCGCTTCATGGTGCGAATCCCTGCGTGTGGAATGATTGCAAGAGTAGCATACATGTCTGTCGGAAAGACATACATCGCCCGCGCCGCGATCCTGATGGTCGAGCAATATTACTCAGCCGTGATGCCCGCGAACTTGATTACCTTTGCCCACTTGGCTGTGGCTTCGGAGATGATCGCCGCAAACTCCGCAGGCGAGCCTCCAAGCACCGTGCCACCCAACTCGACGATCCGCGCTTTGATCTTGCTGTCGGCGAGGCCGGCATTGATCTCGCGGTTGAGCATGGCGATGATGTCGGGCGGGGTGTTCCTGGGTGCGCCGATACCCGCAAATCCGCTGGCCTCATAGCCGGGCACGAAGTCTCCCACAGCGGGAAGTTCCGGGAATACGTCCAAGCGGGCCGTGGTCGTGACCGCCAGCGCACGCAGCCTGCCGGCCTTGATCTGCTGGATCGATTCGGACACGGGAGCGAACACCACCTGCACGTGGCCGGCGATCAGATCGGCGACGGCCGGCGCGCTGGCCTGTGCGATCCGACAGCCATTGACCCATCAAGCGCGCCTGGATGTCGGTGGCCCCGCCGGCTGAAAAGCCGACGATGATGCGCGCCGGCCGTGACGGATAGGCTTGCGCCAGCGCAATGTGATGCAGGGCCGGCAAGGCAGCGGCACCCGTGGCCAGACGCAGGAATGTGCGACGCGGAAATGTCATGATGTTTCCTCCAGGTATTGCCGATGATCCCTCACGCTACTGCTGACTCTTCACGCCCGCCTGCTTGATGATGCGTGCGTACTTGGCCGATTCGGCGGCAATGAAGGCCTTGAACTCGGCCGGACTGGTGGGCGAGGGGTCGGCGCCGCCGGCAACGATGCGCTCGGCGACATCGGGCAACTTCAGACTGCGCGCGACGTCGCTGTTGAGCCGGTCGATGATGGCCTTGGGCGTGGCCGCCGGGGCGACCAGGCCGACCCAGAGCGAAGTATCAAAGCCGGGAAACCCGGATTCGGCGAGTGTGGGCCAGTCGGGCACGGCCGCAGCGCGCTTGGC
>JANNCZ010000688.1:0-11559 GCA_031387185.1 Burkholderiales bacterium | reverse complement strand
GCGAGGCGGCGTGCGGTTTCGGCACCGATGCCGGCGGTGTTGCCAGCCCCGGTGATGATGGCGACTTTGGAATCAGACATGAAAACCTTTTCGGTAGAAGCGCTCTTGGGCGCGAGTGATCGGGAGTGAGGCGCTTACTCTGCCCCCACGTAGCCTCAGATAATCGCGGGTAACCTCGGGTAGCCTAGGGCAGCCTCAAGCCACCTTGGGCGGACGCAGTTGCATCGATTTGTATTCGAGATACTCCTCAAGGCCATACACGCCGCCCTCACGCCCATTGCCCGACTGCTTGTAGCCGCCAAACGGCGCGGCCGCGTTGAACGGCCCGCCGTTGATGTCGATCTGCCCGGTGCGCAGCTTGCGTGCGACGCGCTGGGCGCGCACTTCGTCTTTCGACCACACCGTGCCAGCCAGTCCGTAGACCGAATCATTGGCGATGCGGATCGCGTCGGCATCGTCCTTGTAGGTCATGATCGACAGCACCGGGCCGAAAATTTCTTCTTTGGCAATCGTCATGCTTTCACTCACCTTGCCAAACACGGTGGGTTTGACGAAGTAACCTTTGGCCACGCCTTCCGGCGCATCAGGCCCGCCGGTGAGCAGATCTGCCCCTTCGTCAATCCCTTTTTGAATCAGTGCGCGCACGCGCGTACGCTGCACCTCCGAGACCACCGGGCCGAGGCGCGCATCGCCCATCGGGTCACCGACAGTAAAGCCCTGTGCCGCTTCGGTAGCCAGTTGTGCGGCCTCGGCATAGCGGCTCTCATGCACCAGCATGCGCGTGGTGGCAGCGCAAGTCTGGCCGGAGTTGAGATAGCAGTAGTTCACGGTGGACTTGACCGCAGCGGCGAGGTCGGCATCATCCAGAATCACTGCGGCCGACTTGCCGCCCAATTCGAGTGCCACACGCTTGACGGTTTGTGCCGCGAGTTCAGAGACGCGCTTGCCGGCACGCGTCGAGCCGGTGAACGACACCATGTCCACATCGGGCGATTTGGCCAGCGCCTCGCCCACCACCGGGCCGTAGCCCGACACCAGGTTGAACACCCCCTTGGGCAGTCCCACTTCGTGCGCGATTTCGGCGAGCATGAAGGCGGTGAGCGGTGCTACTTCAGAGGGCTTGAGCACTACCGTGCAACCAGCAGCAAGCGCAGACGCCACCTTGAGCGCCACCTGATGCAGCGGGTAATTCCACGGCGTGATCGCCGCGACCACACCGATTGGCTCGCGCACCACCAGCGAGTTGCCCACGGTCTTCTCGAACTCGAACTCGGCAGCCAGCTTGGCGTAGCCGCCAAAAGTGCCGATCGGCATGCCGACCATCATGCGCTGCGACAGTTTGAACGGCACTCCCACTTCAGCGGTGATGGTCTTGGCCAGTTCATCGCTGCGCTCCTTGAGCTTGGCCTGGATCGCGAGCAAAAATTCGGCGCGTTTCGCACCCGGTGTTTCGCTCCAGGCGTCGAACGCCGCGCGTGCGGCAGCGATGGCGGCGTTGGCATCAGCCTCTGTGCCCTCAGGCACGCGGCCCATTACTTCTTCAGTCGTCGCGTTGATGACGTCAATAAATTTGCCGGATGACGAGGCCACCCACGCGCCGTTGATGTACAGTTTGTCGCAGTTTTTCATTTCGCTTTACCTTCAGATAAAAATTTTGAGCCGCTGCATTCTAGCGTAGCGGCTTACCTTCAATTCTCTGCACAGACTGGCCGCATAGCCTCGCCGCACAGCCAGACTCCGGCCCGGCATCGCAAGCTCCCCATGCATCGCATCCTCGAACTAGCCCACTCCGCGTGGTCGCCCACCTTGTCAGCGGAAGAATCGCGCCGCATCGCCGGTGAACTCGAACTGGGCAAAGTCATTTACCTGCCGCATCTGTGCTTCGATATTCCCGCAGCGGAACGCCGCTTTCTCGACACACGCTGGCTCTCCGGCACGCACAAGAGCTTGAGTTACGAGCCTGAACGCGCGGCAGCCAGCGGTGGTGTGCGTGGCGCGCAGGGCAGCGTTGAAGACCTGCGCGCCCTCGCCGCGTTGATCGCACGCTTTCAGGGCAACGCGCTCTCGCTGATCCACGCTTTGTTCCCGCAGTACGCGCTACACCTGCGCCTCGCGCCCACCAGCCTGCGCCCCGGCAATGTCGAAGACCACAAACTCTCGTGGCGCAAGGATGACACGCTGCTGCATGTCGATGCATTTCCGTCGCGTCCGAATCGCGGCGAGCGCATCCTGCGCGTGTTCACCAATGTGCATCCGGCCAATGCGCCGCGCGTCTGGAAAGTCGGTGATCTTTTTGAAGGCACCGCCAAAGAATTCGCCCCGCGCGTCAAACCGCCGCTGCCCGGCAGCGCCGCCTTGCTGCGCGCCCTGCGCATCACCAAATCACGCCGCAGCCACTACGACCACCTGATGCTCGGCATGCACGACGCAATGAAGCGCGACACCGCCTATCAGGCGCGCAAGAGCCATCTCATATTCGGCTTTCCGCCCGGCTCGACCTGGATCTGCTTTTCTGATCAGACCGCACATGCGGCGCTGTCGGGCCAGTTCATGATGGAGCAGACCCTGCACCTGCCGCTCGAGAAGCAATATTTTCCCGAACGCGCACCTCTGCGCGTGCTCGAGCGCCTGCGCGGCCAGGCGCTGGCTTGAGCACAACCGCATGACCCGGGCGGCCCAGGCAGCGCCCACGCCGCCAACCGTGCCAGGCTGGCAAGCCCACCTCAAACTCGGCTTCACGCAAAGCGGCGAGCGCACCGTCCTCACCGAACGCGCGCACACCGGCCCGCTGCGCATCCAGAAACCGCTCTACCCCGAAGGCGACGCGATTTGCCACGCCATCATCGTGCATCCACCCGGCGGCATCGCGGGCGGCGACACACTGGAGATCGACATCGCGCTCGCCCCCAACACGCGCGGCCTCATCACCACCCCCGGTGCCACCAAGTGGTACAAGGCCAAAGACGCGGCCGACGCAACACAGCGCGTGCAGATCCACATTGCCGCCAACGCGGCCCTCGAATGGCTGCCGCAGGAAGCCATCGTTTTCAACGCCGCGCATGCCAGCAGCGAAACCGCCATCACGCTGATTGATGACGCGCTGTATCTCGGCTGGGAAGTGCTGTGCTTCGGCCGCACGGCATCCGGCGAAACCTTCGAGAGAGGACGCTACCGCCAGCGCATGACCATCGCACGCGGCAGACGATTACTGTGGAACGAGCGCGGCACACTCGAAGCAGATGGCCGCCTGATGACCGCACCGATTGGCCTCGCGAGCCACAGCGTGGCCGGCACCCTCCTCGCAGTGGGTCGCGAGATTCCGCAAACCCTGCTCGACGCTGCACGCGAAGCTGTAGCCGACCACGCAGGCGCCACGCGCATCGCACTCACCCGCCTGCCGCACGCGCTCGCGGCGCGTTATCTCGGCGATTCGAGCGAAGAAGCGAAGGAACTGTTCGTGCGCATCTGGAGCGTGCTGCGCCCGGCACTCACTGGCAGCGCAGCGATCGTGCCGCGGCTCTGGGCCACTTAGCCGAGAGCCGCTCCCAGAGCCATTCTTCTGGGATCAATGCCCGCTTGACCGTTCCCACCAAGGGTTTTCGCTGGGTGGCTATAGAAGAAATTCTGTATTTCTGTCACCGTCGCCTACCAATTCCCCGCTGTATTCAGGATAATGTGTACAGCGTGACATTCCCGCGCCGCAAGGCACCGCCGATTTGCGTACACCGCTTGATTGATGTGGCTGCCTGACACCAACGCGTGGATCGGTCTGATCAACGCGCGTCCTTCCCCCGTCAAGGCACGTTTTCAGTCACGCACTCCCGACAGCATTTTTCTGTGTGATGTCGTGAAGGCGGAGTTGTATTACGGTGCGTGCCGCAGTTGAAGACTGACGATTGGGAAATCTGAGCGGACGGTCACGCCGCGCCTCTTAGCCACATCCGCCGTTATCCGGAAACCCTTGGTGGATGCGTCTCTTCAGAGGACAATAGGCGTAAACCCGCTTGCACCAAGCGTTTCGGGCCATCTCCCCTGGTTCAATCCGGTTTGATGTGGGCAAATTTGATGACCTTGGCGGCTTTGTCGACCTCTGCGGAAATGAACGATGAGAACTCGGCCGGCGAATTGCCGACAATCAGCACGCCTGCCTTGTCGAGAGTCTCGCGCACCTTGGGCGAGTGGAGGCCGGCGATGATTTCGGCACTGAGCTTCTGAAGTACGTCGGCTGGCATCCTGGCCGGGCCGACAAAGCCGTACCAGGCCGAGTACTCATAACCGCTTACACCGGCTTCGGCCACGGTTGGCACATCGGGCAGGAACGGCAGCCGCTTTGCCGACCCGGTTGCCAGCACTTTGAGCTTGCCGGCTTTGACATGCGGGACGGCTGCGGTCATGGCATCAAACGCGAGCGTCACCCGCCCGGCCAGCAGATCCACATAAGACGCGGCCGAACCCTTGTAGGGCACATGCACCATGTCAACGCTGGTCATGCTTTTGAACAACTCCATCGCCAGGTGTTGTGACGATCCGCTGCCCCCTGATGCATAGCTGATCGAGCCGGGCTTGGCCTTGGCCAGCGCCAGCACTTCAGCGACACTGCTCACGTTCAGGTCCGGATGCGCCACCAGCACCAGCGGTGCCGAGACCGCCAGCGTGATGGGTGTGAAATCCTTGACCGTGTCGTAGGTGACCTTCGGATACAGGGTGGCATTGGCGGCATGTGAGCCAGGCGATGCGATGCCGATGGTGTAGCCATCAGCAGGCGCTTTGGCAATCAAATCAGAACCGATCATGCCGTTGACGCCGGGTTTGTTTTCGACCAGCACTGATTGGCCCCACTTCCCGGACAAGTGCTGCCCGATCAGGCGCGCCAGCAAGTCGGTCGTGCCGCCCGGTGAATACGGCACGATGATGCGAATCGGCTTGGTGGGAAAGGCCTGTGCCAGCGCATTGCCGCCGGCCAGCGGGCCCAGCGCGGCGGTCAAACACAACATTGCGGCCTTGACTGTCTTGATCATGGTGGTCTCCTTGATTGAGGTGCTGCAGGTGCCATCTTCAAACGTAGGCGGGCCCGTCAATCACCGGGTGCGCCCGCAAAAATGCTTCATCCACTTCAACGCCCAGACCCGGCGCGTTGCCTGGCTGCACGCAGCCGTTGGCATCGAGCAAATCGGGCCGGCTGGTGAGACGGTCACGAAACAGATTTTCCTTGGCCACGTCTGCTTCAAACCAGCCACTGTTTTCAATCGACGCGAGGAAATGGATGCTGGCCGCCATGTTGAGGCCGCTGGCTGACGTGTGCGGGTTGATCGCAAGCTTGTGTGCCGCCGCCATACCAGCGATGCGCAGGCCCTCGGTGATGCCGCCCGTCTTCGACAGATCGGGTTGCAGCACGCGCACCGATTTGCTCTCAATCAAGGGCGTGAACTCGTAGCGGGTGTGGTGGTTTTCGCCCGCTGCCAGCGGAATCAGCCCAAAGCCGGCCGCGACTTCGTAGCTGCGGTAGTCATGCGGCGCAAACGGTTCTTCGAGCCACAGCACGTCGTGTTCGACCAATGCCGGCATGACGCGGCGCACGTCTTCCACCTGATAGCCGATGTTGGCATCCACCATGATGTCGATCCCGCTGCCAAACGCCTTGCGAATCGCGGCAAGGCGTTCGATGTCGCGTTTGACACTGTCACCAAAGCGCAATTTCAGCGCACGGTAGCCCTGTGCAACCAGGTCGCGCGCCTCGTCCACCAATTCATCCGGCGGCTGAAAGCCGAGCGAGATGCCGCCCGCATAGGCCTTGATCGGTTTGACATTCCCGCCAAGCAGCATGTAGAGCGGCCAGCCCGCCACCTTGCCCCGAATGTCCCACAGCGCTTGATCGATACCGCTCATGGCCAATGCGCTCGCCGTACCCATACCGTGGCTGGCGAGCTGGCGCGAGTAGATGCGCTGCCACACACCGACGACGTCGTAGGCCTGCATGCCGGTGATGAGCTGGCGCAGCGTGGTGTTGATGAGGTGGCCGATGGCACCGGGACACCGCCCGTGATGCGACTCACCCCAGCCAACCACGCCGTCCTCAGTGGTGACCTTGACGATCACCGCGTCGCGCTTGACGGCGCGGCCGATGCCGAGCGTGACGCCGCCGGTCACCGGAAACGAGGTCGCAAACCCCTCCACCTGGGCGATCTTCATCCCCGCTGCAGCGCTCGCCACCCCGCCTGGTGTTTCGGTTGCGCTCATGCCGTCCTCCGTGCAAGAAAACCGTCCCACACTTCCGGGTTGACCAAATGGGTGGGCCGCTGATTGGCAAACAGTTGCAGCATCTGCCTGGCTGCACCCGTACTCATTGCAGCAAAACTCTCGGGCGTCAGGCCAGCCGCGTGCGGCGTCAGCAGCACGTTGTCGAGACCGAGAAATGCGCTGTCGCGCGGCAGCGGCTGCTGCGAGAACACATCAATCACTGCACCACCAAGGCGCTGCCCGCGCAGCGCATCAGCCAGCGCCGCTTCATCGGCAATCGGCCCGCGTGCGGCATTGATCAGCACTGCCGATTTTTTCATCAAGCCGATACGGCGCACATCGAGCAGATGGCGCGTTTCGGGCGTGAGCGGACAGTTGAGCGACACGAAGTCCGCCTGCGCAAGCAAGGCGTCGAGCGGTACCGTTTCGACGTAATCCGCTTTGGGCTTGGGCCGCGGCTGATACGCCAGCACACGCATGCCAAACCCCAGGTGGCAAATCGCGGCGAGCTTGGTGCCGATGTCACCCAACCCGACGATGCCGATGGTCTTGCCGTGCAAATCGGCAGTGCGTTCGGTGTGTACCCGTGCTTCGCCCCAGCCACGCTCACGCAAAGCGCCGTGCATGGTTTCTATTTTGCGTGTCATGGCGAGCATGGCGGCGACGCAATACTCCGCCACGGTCTGCACATTGGCCCCCGGCACGTTGGCGACCGGGATACCGTGTTTGGTAGCAGCGCCGACCGGGATCAGGTCAAGTCCGGTGCCATTGCGAATGACACCCATCAAGTGATTGGGGCGGTCGAACAGATCGGCAGGCAGCTGCGAGCGCACCAGCAGGATGTCGGCATTCGCAATCATTGCGTAGAGCGTCTCGGCGCGCGTGTCTGGCGCCACTACTACATCGGCGACGCCTTCGAGCAACTTCAGCCCCGCCGCATGCAGCGGCAAGGTACACAGAACGAGGGGCTTTGATGCAGGTTTCAATGTGGCATTGGTCATCATGTGAACGATCAAGCGACGCGATAGCGTTCGAGCACCTTGCGGTCAATTTCGATGCCCAGGCCCGGCCCCGTGGGTACGGTGACAATGCCTCTGTCAGCCAGCAGCGAAGTGGTCGAGAGTTCATCGCGAAAGGGATTGAAGGTCTGCTCGTATTCGAGCATCGGCTCGACCGGCACCAGACACGGCGGCGTATAGGGCAAAGACGCGAGGAAGTGCTGCGTGGCAGCGAGGCCGATGGCGGTACCCCAGGCGTGCGGCACACATTGAATCGACGAGGCTTGCGCGAGCGCCGCGATTTTTTTGCACTCGGTGATGCCACCCGCCGCACACACGTCCGGCTGCACGATGTCCATCGCCCGTTTTTCGATGATGCCGCGAAAACCAAACTTGGTGAATTCATTCTCACCGCCCGCCACCGCCATGTCGAGGCGCTGGCTGATCTCGGCGTAACCGTCGAGATCTTCCGGCGACACCGGCTCCTCGAACCAAAAGATATCGAGCTTCTCAAGCTCGCGGCCAATGTTGATCGCCTGCGGCACGTTGTAGCAATGATTGGCATCGACCATCAGTTGGATGTCCGGCCCAATCGCATCGCGCACTGCCGCCACCCGGTCGAGGTCTTTTTTCATCGAGCCCAGGCCAATCTTCATTTTGATCGCCTTGAAGCCGCCCTCTTTGTATTTGAGCGCTTCTTCCACCGCTTCTTCGTTGAGGCGGTTCATGTCCTTGAAGTAAAGGCCAGTCGCATACGCCTGCAACTTGGTGCGGAACGCGCCACCGATCAGTTTGTGAATTGGCTTGTTGACGGCCTTGCCGATGATGTCCCAGAGCGCAATATCAATGCCGCTGATCGAGCAGATCGTCATGCCGGTCAGACCGTAATCCTTGATCTTGTTGTAAAGCTGCTCCCAGATCACCTCCACATCGAACGGATCACGCCCGATCACATCGGCCTTGAGCACCTGATCGATGATGGTGCGGTTGATGGCCGACGGACCGTAGCAATCGCCCCAGCCGGTGATGCCGTCATCAGTGCGAATCTCGACCACCAGCGCATTCTTGGTTTTGTAGTACCAGCCCCGCGACGAGGTAAACGGCTCGTCCACGTCGACGCGCAATTGATGGGTGATGACTTCGGTAATTTTCATGATCGATGGCGCTCTCAAGGCAGGTCAATGGGAAAGATAGGCCGGGCCATTGGCCCAGGGGGAAAAGCCGGCTGGAATCAATATCTTGTTTTCCTGCGTGAGCACCAGCGGCTGCACCTTGACCATGTAGGCCTGCCAGCCGGCATCGGCAAGAAGGCGCGCGCGCCGTTCGGTGCGGTCCTGCAAGTCCTGGTAAGCCCACAGATGGATCACCTGATTGAGCACGCCAATGTCGCTGGTGAAGTAGCCAACCAGATTGCCCAGGATCGGGCGCTGGATCGCCAGGCCCTCGGCCTCGTAAGCCTTGACGTAGGCGCCGGCCTTGCCGGCGTGACAGGTATAGGTACGTTGCTCGACAATCACCAATGCGTCTCCGGTTGTTGTATGGCGAATCTAATACTATATAGCTTTGTAGTATGCTAGCGGAACGCACCGCACGCTGTCAAGAACTGCGCATTCCCGGAACTGCACATTGCCCTTTCGTCACCCATGACCCAATCGATCACGCAATGGCTGCCGCGCCGCCTCGCGGCAGCTGAACACGCAGGCCTGCCCAAATATGTCCGGCTGCGCAATATCCTCGCGGATGCCATCGCGGATGGTCACATCGCGGCAGGCGCGCAATTGCCACCGGAGGAGATGCTCACCGGCGTCTCGGGCATGAGTCTGGGCACAGTACAAAAAGCGCTGCGCAGCCTGGTTGACGACGGCCTGGTGTCACGCAAACAAGGCATGGGTACCTTCGTCACAGGCGCCGACAAGCCGATGCATGCGCCACTGCTGCATTGCCGTTTTTCCGGCGACGACGGCAAGACCACCCTGCCCATTTTTTCGCGTGTGGTACGCCGCAAGGCAGCGCGCGGCACGGGTGACTGGCGTCAGCAATTGGCGGCGGCAGCGCCAGTCTGCATCGAGCGGATTTTCTCGATCGGCAACGAATTTTCGGTCTACACCCATTTGTATCTGGACGCCGCGCGCTTCCCCGCCATCAACAGCCTCGCGCTTGATGCCTTCAATGGCATCAATTTCAAAAATCTTTTTACGCGTGATTTTCACCATGCCCCGGCCCGTTTTACAGAGGCATTGAGGATCAGCGTGTTTCCGGCTTACGTGTGCAAGGCGCTGCGCGTCAAAGCAGCCACTGCGGGCGGCGTGGTCAATATCACTGCCTACGACCGGCGCGGCGAGGCCCTGTATTTTCAGGACCTGTGGATCCCGCCAAATCACCGGCAGCTGGTGCTGGTGGCCTAGAGTTGCTGGTGGCCTAGACCGCCCTTCGGTCCGGTGCAGTCCGGGTGGACGCAGCGGTGCCATTCGGGTCACATTCGCGCGCATCAATTCGCCACGCCCACCCGGCTATAACCCTTGGTGGATGCGCCTCTTGATGCACGAATGACCAGAGACCGGCTCTCACCAAGGGTTTCAGACTATCCGAAATTATGCTTTTCGAAGATGCGCCAATTCGTGCTACTTCGCCGCCGCCGGAAACGGCGGCAGTTTGCCGATGTCGCGCGGGTCGTGCTGGATGATCACGGTGGCCTTGAGGTTGGCCGCAATTTTCTTGATACGTTCCAGCGAAGCCACGGTGTCGCCACGATGAAAATTGAACGCGGGCACGCCGTTGCTCTCGTAATTTTCGTGGAAATGGGCGAGGTCGCCGAGCATCAGGAAGTTGCCGGCTTCCTTCAGGCGCACCAGTGCGCTGAAATGGCCGGGCGTATGGCCGGGCGTGCGGAGGATCATCACGGTGCCGTCACCGAATACGTCCTTGTCACTGGTGAGCGCTTCGAGCTTGCCGCCGCCGGTCTTCCAATGCGCGAAGGCGGAAAATTTGCGAAGCATCTTGCTCTCCTGAGATGTTGGACATTGCTTACGATTTGACCCGCAGGCGCCACTTGACCACTTCTGCGTGACCACGTCTGCGGGCAGCACCGGCCATCGGGATGATACGGGCAGTTGCTGGTCAAGAAAACAGCGCCCACCGAGCGGGTATTCCAGCGAAATTCGGCTGAACCTGGCGATTCACACGCACATCGCGCATACTGCCATCTCGTACATGGAGGAATTCTCATGCGGTACCGATTCACCACTCTGTTCGCATGGGGCGCTTGCCTGTTGGCCGCACCCTTCGCACCGTTCGCACCATTCGCACCCTTCGCACCATTCGCACCCTTCGCCCCATTCGCACCATTCGCAGCACTGGCGCAAACGCCGGGCGCCTACCCCGTCAAGCCGATCCACCTGATCGTGCCCTACCCGCCAGGCGGCTTGAATGACACCATGGCGCGTCTGGTCGGTGCGCGCCTCGCCGACGCGCTGGGCCAGCCAGTGCTGGCCGAGAACCGCACCGGCGCGAGCGGCATGATCGGTGCCGATCTGGCTGCCAAGGCCGTGCCGGATGGCTACACCATCATGATGGCGTCAGGTGCCGAGATCGCCATCATTCAACATCTGAACGCGAAGATGACCTACAACGCCGAGCGCGACTTCGCGCCGGTCTCGCGCGTAGCCATCACACCGCTGGTGATCGCAGCGCACCCGGGCGTGCCGGCGCAGAACATGCAGGAACTCGTGGCGCTGGCCCGCGCCAAGCCGGGCACCATGGGCTTCGCGTCCGTGGGCGACGGCAGCGCGCAGCACTTGACCGGCGAACTGCTGATGACGACGGCGGGCATTCGTCTGGTACATGTGCCCTACAAGGGCGCGGGGCAATCGCTGCCCGACTTTCTCGGCGGGCAGATTCCGCTTGGCATCTACGGCGTATCGACTATTTTTCCGCATGCAAAATCCGGCAAGGCCAAAGTGCTCGCGGTCACCACGGCCAAGCGCGCTGCGGCCGTGCCCGACTGGCCCACACTCGCCGAATCCGGGTTTCCCGGCTTTGATACTTCGCTCTGGGTCGGCCTGGTCGCCCCGGCGGCCACGCCCAAGGCCATCATCGACCGGCTCAACAGCGAAGTCGCGCGCATTCTGAAGTTGCCCGATGTCGCCGAGCGCATCGTTGCCGGCGGTGCCGACCCCTCGCCCACCAGTCCAGCCGAGTTCAAGGCCTTCATTGCCGCCGAATCGGCCAAGTACGCACGCATCATCAAGCAGGCGGGCGTGAAGAGTCAGCAGTAGCGTGAGGGATCATCGGCAATACCTGGAGGAAACATCATGACATTTCCGCG
>JANNCZ010000677.1:0-6873 GCA_031387185.1 Burkholderiales bacterium | reverse complement strand
TCGAGCGCCTCGTCACGCACGGCCTTGTCCGCACTCGCAGGTTTCCACCACTGATTTGCGCCGCCGCGCCGCTCGGCCACGCCGAGCGCAACGTTGTCGAGCACGCTCATGTTGCCGAACAGCGTGTTGATCTGAAAGGTGCGCCCAAGGCCGCGCTTGACGCGTTGTGCCGGCGACAGGGCCGACACGTCCTCGCCGCCGAGCATGACGCTGCCCGATGTGGGCTCGAGGCGGCCAGTGAGCAGATTGACGAAGGTCGTCTTGCCCGCGCCGTTCGGCCCGATCAGCGCGTGGCGCGCACCGGGTTCAAGCGCGAAATCGATATCGGCTGCCACGGTGAGCGCGCCGAAGCTCTTGCACAGCCTGGTGGTCTGCAGGACGGCGCTCATGCAGCGCCTCCGCTTTTTCCATCAGCCGCAACACCGGCGGCCGTGCCTGCTTTGGGCTTAGCGCGCAGTTTGGCCACGAGTCCATCGCAGATGCCCAAGATCCCGCCGCGCGCAAACAACACCACGACGACCAGCAGCAGGCCAATGCCGAAGAACCAGTATTCGGGAAATTGTTTGGCCAAATAGTCTTGCGCGATCAAAAACACAATCGGCCCCACAAAGGCGCCATACAAACGCCCGACACCGCCGAGGATCAGCATCACCATCAATTCGCCCGACGGCTCGAAGCCCAACACGTTGAGGCCGACGACCTGATTGGTTTGCGTCAGCAGTGCGCCGGCAACGCCCGCCATCACAGCAGAGACGGTGTAGACGATCACGAGGCGCGTGGTGACCGGCGCACCGATGGCTTCCATGCGCACACGGTTTTCGCGAATGCCGTTGAGGCTGGCGCCAAATGGCGAATAGATCATGCGCCGCACCAGCCACCAGCAAACAAACAACAGCGCGAGGCACCACCAATAGGCGGTCTTGCCGTAGAGGTCGAACTTGAACATCCCAAGGATCGGCGCGACTACCACGCCCGCAAGGCCATCCGCGCCGCCGGTCAGATGCGTCGCCTTGTTGGCGATCTCTAGACACAGGGCCGCCACGGCGAGGGTCAGCATCAATTGCGTGAGGCCATGCATGCGCATGATCACTGCGCCGGTGAGCAACCCAAGCAAGCCCGCAGCGAGCGCGCTCGCCAGTATTTGCAAAAACGGGTCAGTGACGCCGAGCTTGACCGAGATGATGCCGGCCACATAGGCGCCCATGCCGAAAAATGCCGCGTGGCCAAGCGTGATGATGCCGGCATACCCGAGGATCAAATCAAGCGACAACGCAAACAAAATGTAGGTGAGCACGCGCGCGCCCATCGACAGGTAGTCGGGCAGCGCAAAAAATACGATGACGGCCAGCACCCACGGCAGCCACTCGGTCCAGCGGATGCGCGGGTCGGCGTTATAACCAACGGGATGTTTCATGCGGCACCCCTGATGGATCGACGCTGCCGGTTAGCAGCGGCACGCCGCAGGCGCGCATTCTCAATGGGGTGTTTCATGCGCGCCGCCCAAACAATCCGGCCGGCCGCCACAACAGCAAGCCAATCGTCGCGACATAAATAAAGAACGCGCCAAACTGCGGCAGCCAGTATTTGCACGCGGTGTCGGTAATGCCGATCAGCAGCGCCGCCACAAACGGCCCGCGCAAACTCCCTAAGCCGCCGACCGACACCACAATCAAAAAGTAGACCAGTTGCTCGAACGGATAAGTCGGCTGGATCGCCACGATATCGGCTCCCAGAGCGCCTCCCAGGCCGGCCAGGCCACTGCCAATGGCAAACGTGATCGTGAACAAGCGCTTGGTGTTGATGCCGATCGACTGCGCCATGGCGCGGTTATCCACTGCAGCGCGCACCATCGCGCCCCAGATGGTGCGCTCGATGCCGAACCACAGCGCGCCGATCATTGCCGCGCTGAAGGCAATCAAAAACACGCGGTAGGCGGGGAAGTCGCGCCCCAGCAGCGAAAACTGGCCCTTCAGATAGTCGGGCAGCAACACCGGCTGTTGCAGTGTGCCGTAGATCAGGCGCGCCACCGCCACCGACATGAAAATGAGACCAATGGTGAACAGCACTTGCTCCAGCTCGGACGCGCCATACAGGCGCGAGTAGAGCAGACGCTCCAGCACCACGCTCACTGCGGCAACCAGCAAAAACGAAAGCAGCAAGGCCAGCGGAAACGGTATCTTGAAGTACGCCAGCGACGACACCAGAACATACCCGCCAGCCATTGCAAACACGCCATGCGCGAGGTTGGTGAAGCCCATCAAACCCATCGTGACCGACAGGCCGACCGAGATCACATACAAAATCATCCCGAAGGCAACGCCGTGAAAGGCGACGCTCACCAGCGATGACAGAAAAGCGTCCATGCGGAAAGGTGGGTACGGGTAGGAGCGCGCTTGCGCGCGAAATCACGCTGGCACCAGCCGCCGCAACCCGCAGCAGCCGGCAAAAAAATGCCCCGCGCCCTTTAAAGGATACGCGGAGGACATTTGACCGGCTTATTTTTTGTCGGTCTTGTCGAACTCTTTGAGCGGATCCTTGATCGCCGGATTGATGGTCTCAAGCTCCACGTTGGCGAGCTGGCCACCGACCTTGCGCACTTCGCGCAGATATTCGGGGTTGATGATGTCACGGGTTTCCGGGTCAATCGAGATATTGCCGCGCGGACTGGTGGTGGATTTGTAGGTCTTCCAGAAATCAGCGGTCTTCTGCGCATCGATCGTACCGTTCTGGGCGCGGATCGCGGCATAGATCGCGTCCATCGCGTCCCACGCGCCGACCACCATGAAGCCGGGGTTCAGATTCGCACCGTATTCTTTTTTATACGCAGCCACGAAGGCCTTGTTGGCCGGGCGCTCAGCCGCTGCCGAGTAGTGATGCACGGTAGTCACGCCGAGCGCGATGTCGCCCATGCCAGCCAACTCTTCGTCGGTCACGATATCGCCGGTGCCGAGATATTTGATGCCAGCTTTTTCCATCGACAAATCACCATAGGCCTTCATCATCGCCGCCGCCTGCTTGCCGGCCGGGTTGAAGGCGAAGATCACGTCGGGCTTGGCATCCTTGATGCGCTGCATGAAGGGCACGAAGTCGGGGTTGGCAAACGGAATGCGCACCGCACCGAGAATCTCGCCGCCGCCTTCCTTGAAGCCGCGCGTGAAGCAGCCTTCAGCCTCGTGGCCCGGCGCAAAGTCGCTCACTGCGGTGTAAGCCTTCTTGTATTTTTTTGCCGCCCACTGGCCGGCCGGATAGGAAGACTGGCACAGTGTGAACGACATGCGCGACATGTAGGGCGCGGCGTTGAGGATGCGTGCGCCGGCCGCGTTCATGCTCATCACCGGCACCTTGGCCTCCGTGGAGAGCGGCGCAATGGCGGCGAGGTTCGGCGTCCACACGATGCCGGTGATCAACTGCACCTTGTCGCGCACGATCAACTCCTGCGCGATGCGCTTGGCCACATCCGGGTTGGCGCCAGTGTCGTCGCGCTGCACCAGTTCAATTTTGACGCCGGCGGGGAGCTTGTCGGCATTCAGCTTCATGTAGAGCTTGACGCCCTTGTCGATCTGGTCGCCCTGCGCAGCGCCGGGGCCGCTGTAGGTGCTGATCAGGCCGATCTTGACGGTTTGCGCGGAGGCGGGCGCGGCAATCAGGGCACCGGCCAGCGCGGCAGCCACGGCGGTCATGGCCGCAGCAATGCGAAGTGATGGGTTCATGTTGTCTCCTTGTTTTATGAGTATCCGGGCTGATCACGCTGCCACGGGGGGAAAGTATAGCTGCTGCCGTTGCCGGTGGGCCACGCCCGGTGCGTCGAGCCCGCCTTAGTTCCAATCGGCGGGCATAGCGGCCAAGCCGCTTAGAGGTATCGCCTCGACCGGGGCTGGGCTGGTTTTTTGTGCCAGGTGGTAACGCAAGCCGCCCGGATAGACCACATAGAGCGCATCGAGCTTCAAATCGCGCAACGCAATATGCATGGACGCCGTCATGGCGGGAGCGTCAGCGCGCTTGAATTCCACGCCGACGCGCAAGCCGCGTTTGAACATTAGCAAATCGAGTTCGGCACCAGAATGGGTACCCCAAAAATAGGCCTCGTCAGGCTGCGCGACATGCAGCACCTGCTCGAGCGCAAAACCTTCCCAACTGGCACCGCAGCGCGGGTGCAGCCACAGGGCTTCCTGGCTGTCCACACCCCATAGGTAATGCAGCAAACCACTGTCGCGGATATAAATTTTGGGGGCTTTGACCTGCCGTTTGCCCAGATTTTCATGCCAGGGCGGCAACTGGCGCACCAACTGCATGCCAGTCAGAAAATCCAGGTATTTACGCACCGTTGGCTCACTGACCCCCAGACTGCGGGCGGGCTCAGCGGCATTCCAGTTTTGCCCATGAAAGTGGGCCAGAATGCGCCAAAAGCGTTGCATGGTCGGTGCCGGCACATTCAGGCCGATCTGTGGCAAATCGCGCTCGATCACCAGCGACAAATAATCC
Source organism: Burkholderiales bacterium (assembly GCA_031387185.1). Lineage (GTDB taxonomy): Bacteria > Pseudomonadota > Gammaproteobacteria > Burkholderiales > JAEUOS01 > CANJDH01. The sequence continues at coordinate 2,391 of JANNCZ010000677.1, read as the reverse complement.
CGCAGCCAGCGAAAGGCCGCGCGCGCACTGCCGGCCAATTGGGCACGTGGATAAGCGCCGCGCAACCACAGGGAAAACATGTCGGGTGAGGTCAGTTCGCGCAGCGACAAGCCGCCCATATGCAGCATGCTCAAGCGCCCGGCCAGCGACTCGCCTGACTCACGCAGTAACGCCGGCGAGGCCGAGCCCAGCAGCAAAAACTGCCCGTTACGCTGATGCAGATCGATCAAACTGCGCAAAACAGGAAACAACGCCGGGTGGCGCTGCACCTCGTCAATCACAATGCTGGCGCCTTGGTCCAGCAGACTGGCCAGGACATCCCTGGGCTGCGCCAACGCGGCCATGGCGGCGGGGTCTTCCAAATCAAAATAAGGAAAGCGGTGCAGGGCGGCATAGGCTCTGGCCAAGGTGGTTTTGCCCACCTGGCGCGCGCCCAGCAAGGCCAAAGCGCGCGACTCCTGCAGCCGCTGCTGCATCACCGAATGCAGCTCGGAACGCTGAAAAATGGGGCTCATGGCCAATCATATCACCTTGAAAATCGAAAGTGTAATTTTCGATTTTCAAGGTATATTGATGCCGCCTCAAATAGCGATGTTTTCAAATTCAATCAAGCTTGACGCCTGCCTTCTTCACCAGCCGCGCGTATTTCTCCAGCTCGGTTTTGAAATACTGCGCCGCCGCTTCCGGCGTGGAGAGGCGGATCGTGTTGCCCTGCTTCGCCATCGCTTCCTGCACTTCGGGCGCGGCAAACGCGGCCGTAAACGCGGTATGCAAGCGCCTGACCTGTTCGGCCGGAAGCCGGGCCGGGCCGATCACCGCGAACCAACCTTCAATGTTGTAGCCGGGCAAACCCTGCTCGGCAATCGTCGGGATGTCGGGTGCGGCGGCGCTGCGCAGCGCACCACCGACGCCGATGGCGCGCAGCGCCCCGCTCTTCAGGTGCCCCTGTAGTGTCGGCAGGGCCGAGACCGTCATCTCCACCTGCCCGCCGATCGTGTCGGCCAGCATCGGCCCGACGCCTTTGTAGGGAATGTGCCTGACCTCGACACCGGCTTCATCGACAAACATCTCCGCCGCCAGATGCAGAATGGTGCCGTTGCCCGACGACGCATAGTTGTAGGCGCCCGGCCTGGCCTTGAAAAACGCGATCAGTTCCTTCACGTTCTGCGCCGGCACTTTGGCGGGATTCACCACCAGCACCAAGGGTGTCGTACCGGCCACAGTGATGGGCGTGATGTCGGCGACCGGATCGAACGGCAGCGCCTTGTAGACGCTCGGATAGATCACGTGGTTGTTCGACACCAGGCTGATGGTGAAGCCATCGGCGGGTGACTTGATCATCGCGTGCGTGCCGGGAATGCCGCCCGCCCCGGGCTGGTTTTCCACCACCACGCTTTGGCCGCCGAGCGCCTTCGACAGGGCCGGTACCACCGTGCGCGTGATGACATCGACACCCGAGCCGGCGCCAAACGGCAGGATGATCTTGAGCGGGCGCTCAGGCGCGGTGGACTGGGCGTGCACGGGTGCAATGCCGGTGCCGGCGAGGGTAAGGGTGAGGGCAAGGGCAAGACAAACTGCGCGGCGGATGTGCAGCATGAGGTTCCTCACCTGAGATGGTTTTTCGGGATGCACGCTTCGAGGATGGCAAGCTCAACCGCGGCGCGCCGCCTCGATTGCAGCGATGTCGATCTTTCGCATCGTCATCATCGCATCGAACGCGCGCTTGACTTGTTCGAGAAACTCTTCCTGCGCCTCCTCAAGGAAGCGGACCGGTTTCACCGGGTCAGGCGACGGGCAGCGGCGAAGACTTCCTCGGCAGGAACGAGCTTGGCCTCGCCACGCTCATACTTGGCAATACGGGAAGCGATCTCGCTTTCCCAAGCTTCCTGGACATCCGGGTCAGACTCTCGCTCAACCGACTCCATAAGCTGCTGGGCCAGTTGCGCGCGCTCTTCGAGCGCCAGGCTCCTGGCCTGCCTGGAGAGTTCATCAAGAAGGGATGACATGTTCGGCTCCGCCGGGTGAGGTATCGCGAGTTTACGCCTGCGGCTGGGAGCCGGCTGAGCGCGGTTCTGGTGACGCCTCAACGTCGCGATTCAAGTGCGGGCCGCTTGCGACGGTCACCTTGGAATCGCTTGTTAAACGGTAACTGCTACGTGCTCGCGAAGAAACTCGGGAGCGAAGTCTGCACCGTTTGGCCACGTGAGCGTATGGCAGGCAATCGAAAATCTCTTGAATTGCTCGATGTCTCGGAGCGTGCCGAAGATAGGTCCATCGAGCTCGGCGGAGAGATCGGCTTCCCCGGCCGCGCCATCGCTGAATTTCAGACTTACCACGTAATCGCGAACGTATCGCGCCTCAAGAACGTGAAGAAACATGGCGTCACTCCAG
>JANNCZ010000663.1:0-3155 GCA_031387185.1 Burkholderiales bacterium | reverse complement strand
GATGGAGATCATCGCGCGCGGGCCGTCGTTGACGGTGTCGATGAATGGTGTGCGCACCGTCAATGGCGCCTATGACGCACGCCATGCGCGCGGGCCGATTGCCTTGCAGCACGGGGCTGGCGGCATCAAATTCCGCAATCTGCACATCACGCCGCTGTGAGTTGAAACGCGCCGCCAGCGCTACGGGGCATGGCGTGTTGCGGCGCGAATGGCAATCCGCCGCGGCAATGACAATCCGTGGCGGGCTATGGTCGAGCAGGCCGATCAAGCACGCAGGGTGATTGGCTCCAGCGCATCACCCTGCGCCGTGATGCGCCCGATGATGGCGGTGTGGGTATAACCCGCAGAACGCAACGCAGCAACGCAGGCATTCACGCGCTCACCTGGTACGCTGGCGAGCAGGCCGCCCGCCGTTTGCGGGTCAAAGATCAGGCGATAGCGCGGGTGATTCACCATCTCAGCCTGATTGCGCAGCGCGCGGCGCAGGCGCACGTTGGCTGGCTGCAGTGAACTGAGAATGCCGGCGGCGGCGGTTTCTTCAGCGCCGTCGAGTACCGGAATCGCTGAGAGATCGAGTTCGGCATCCACGCCCGAGGGCCGCGTCATCTCGACCAGATGGCCGAGCAAGCCGAAGCCGGTAAGGTCGGTGCAGGAAGTCGCGCCAAATTGCGTCAACACCTTCGCACCCGCCGCGTTCGATACCACCATCGACTCAAGTGCCGCATCAATCCAGCGCCCGCGCACCTTGAGCAGCGGCAGTGCCGCAAACAGGGTGCCGGTGCCGAGGGGTTTGGTGAGGATCAGCGCGTCTCCAGGGCGCATGCCGCCCTTGCGGGTAATCGTGTGCAGGTCTTCGTCGATCAAGCCATTGATGGCGAAACCCAACGCGAGTTCGCGTCCTTCGCCGGTATGACCGCCGACCAGTGCGCAGCCGGCAGCGTTGAGCACCTCAACTGCCCCCGACATCATCTGAAACAAGGTGTCTTCGACTTTGGATTCGAGGCCAGGCGGCACCGTGACCACCGATGTTGCCGATTGTGGCTCACCGCCCATGGCGAAGATGTCGCCGAGCGCGTGGTTGGCCGCGACCTTGCCAAAGATGTAAGGGTCATCGATGAAGGCGCGGAAGAAATCGACCGAGTGCACCATTGCCTTGCCCGGCGGCACCCGCACCACCGCCGCGTCGTCCGGTGCCTTGAGGCCCACCAGCACATCGTCACGCTCGATTGGGTTGAGTGCGCCAAGGGCACGCGACAGCACGGTCGCACCAACCTTGGCGCCGCAGCCGCCGCAACGCATGGCAATTGCAGAGATCGCTTGCGCGGCTTCGTCAGTGTTGAGTTTGACCGGCGAGACTGTGCGCGCCGCTGGCGCGGCATTCTCGTCCATCACCGGCAGATCACTGAATTTGGTCATGAAGCGCCGGTCAATCCAGTCTTTCCAGCGCCACACCAAGTTACCCTTGAAACCGGCCATGCCGCGCGAGGCCACCGCATACTTGTCGCCGGTTGAAATCAGCGCCAGCCAGCGCCGCTGCGGGTGATAGGGTGCAAGCGTGCGGCCTTCGACGGCGCGGCGCAAGTTGTCCGCCAGCGGCGGGCCCATGCGCACAGCGAACACGCCGGCCTTTTCGAGCGGATGGTTGACCATGCTGGCGATATCGCCCGCCGCAAAAATGTCCGGGTCGGTCACGGTTTGCAGCGTGTCCTGCACTTCGATGAAACCCTCGCGGTCCAGGGCCAGGCCAGTCTCGCGCAGCCACGCCGCGCCACCGGCGCGGGTAACCCACATGATCTCGTCGATATCGAAGGCGCTGCCGTTTGCCGTGGTGAGCCGCCCGGCAGAAACCTGCGACACTGCAGAGCCGCAATGCACCTGCACGCCACGCTCCGACAAGGCACGTGTAAACGCGCTGCGCACCCATGCATTGTGGGTCGGCAAAATGTGCGCGCCGCCATCAAACAAATGAAATTCAAGTTCATCCGGATTGCGGCCCTGCGCGCGCAATTCATTGCGCAAGCGAAACTGCATCGCCAGCGTGAGCTCAACGCCACCGGCCCCGGCACCCACCACGCCGATACGGGTCTTGCCGGGGGCGGTGCGAGGAGTGCGCACGCGGTCGAGCAGTGCAAGCCAGCGCTGATTGAACTGGTAAATCGGTTTCACCGGCACGGCGTGTTCAGCCGCGCCCGCTACGTTGCCCAGGCGCGGTGTCGAGCCGATGTTGATCGAGAGCTGGTCGTAGGGCACCGGTGGCCGGTTGCGGCACAGGACTTTGCCCATGCCACCCGCGGCGCGGTCGATGCCGGTGACTTCGCCGCTGAAAAAGCGCGCTCCGGCAAATTGCGCGAGGCGGCGCAGATCGATATGCACCTCGTCGTAGCTGTAGTGGCCGGCGATGTAACCAGGCAGCATGCCCGAGTAGGGCGTATGCGTATCGCGGCAAATGACGGTGAGACGCACGCCAGGCACCGGCTGCATGCCGAAACGTTTGATGACACCGACGTGGCTATGGCCGCCGCCGACAAGCACGATGTCGCGCAGGACCGGTTGATCAGAGGTTTGCAAGGCAGAGAAGGGAGGGGGATGTGCGCGGAACGGGAAGGAAACAGGGCGGGGAATGTGGCAACATGCGCGCTTTCGCACACACTGTCTGCCAACCGTGAAATTGTATTCGATGCTCTCAACCTGCTTTCGTCACCCGGGTCTCGAGGGAGCGATTGCGGTACCGGCCACAAACGCCGCCCAGACTGCGCCGCAGCACCTCAGGCGCGCAGCGCGCAGCTTGCGTCATGTGCCGGTGATCTGTCTCACCATACTCGCAGGCGGCTGTGGCGGATTCAACCCCAGCAGCCTGTGGCCGTTTGGCGAGGGCTTGCAAGGGCGCGAGCCGGGACCGCCTCCCAATGCGCTCGCCTATCGCTGCGACGGCAATCGCTCGTTCTACCTGCGCATGCTCGATGGCGGCGCGGCATGGGTAATCTTGCCGGAACGTGAATTCAGGCTCGACAAGGCAGTGGGCGCCGCCGGGCGCTTTGGCAACGGCGTGGCCACGCTCGAAGTCAACGGTGACATCGCGACTCTCAATGACGGCCCGGGGCAAGCGTCTACCGCTTGCCGTGTACCCAAGGCCGAACCGGCGGCACGCTGATCGC
>JANNCZ010000661.1:0-2854 GCA_031387185.1 Burkholderiales bacterium | reverse complement strand
CAACAGCCCGTGGCGTGCGCGCCCGGCCGCGGAGTCGCTCAAGCTGTTTCAGGAAATGCGCGACGGCCTGCACGCCGAGGGCAGCCTGATCCTGCGCGCCAAGATCGACATGGCCTCGCCCAACATCAATCTGCGCGACCCGGCAATTTACCGGATTCGAAAAGTGTCCCATCACCGGACCGGCGACAAGTGGTGCGTGTATCCGATGTACACCTACGCCCATCCAATCGAAGACGCACTCGAGCGCATCACCCACTCGATCTGCACGCTGGAGTTTGAAGCGCAGCGGCCGTTTTACGACTGGCTGCTGTTGCGCCTGGCCGAAACAACGACACTGCCCGATGGACGCGTCGTGGGCGGCTTGCTGGCGCAGCCGCTGCCGCACCAATACGAATTCGCCCGCCTCAACCTTACTTACGTCGTCACCAGCAAGCGCAAGTTGAAACAGCTGGTCGATGAAAACATCGTTAGTGGCTGGGACGACCCGCGCCTGCCGACCATCGCCGGTTTGCGGCGGCGTGGTTACACGCCCGAGGCGATTCAACTGTTTTGCGAGCGCATCGGCGTCTCCAAGGCCGACTCGTGGATCGATTACTCGACGCTGGAGATCGCCCTGCGTGACGACCTCGACGCCAAGGCCGCACGCGCAATGGCCGTACTCGACCCGCTCAAGCTCAAGCTCACCAACTGGGCCGAAGTATTTGGCAGCGCTGCCCATGCCGAGCCATGCAGCGCGCCCGTGCATCCGCATCACCCGGAGCGTGGCCAGCGCACATTCACCTTGAGCGATGAAGTGTGGATCGAGCGCGAAGACTTCATGGAAGTGCCGGCCAAGGGCTATCACCGTCTCACCCCCGGCAACAAGGCGCGCCTCAAATACGGCTACGTGATCGAATGCACCGGCTGTGAGAAAGACGCAGCAGGCAACATCAGCGCAGTACACGCCAAACTGATTCCCGATACCAAGAGCGGCACACCGGGCTCTGACAGCGTCAAGGTCAAGGGCGTCATCACTTGGGTGAGCGCACGCGATGCACTGCGTGCCGAAGTGCGGCTTTACGACCGGCTCTTTACCGATGCGCATCCCGATGCAGGCGGCAAGGACATCAAGGCCAGCCTCAACCCGGCCAGTCTGAAAAGCATCAATGCGTTTGTCGAACCATCGCTCGTCAGCGCCGCGGCAGATGAAAGATTCCAGTTCGAGCGCCACGGCTATTTCGTCGCAGACCGCGCCGATTCAAAATCTGGCGTGCTGGTGTTCAACCGCACCACTACGCTCAAAGATACGTGGCAAAAGTAGGCGCAAGCGCCAACGTCGCCGTCAACGAACCACCTCAGGTGGTCGTGATCGCCGGACCGAATGGTGCGGGCAAGACGACCTACGCCGAGGCGCTCCTGACAGCAATGAAGGTTCCGCACTTCGTCAACGCAGACCGGATTGCGCAGGGCTTGTCGGGCCAACGTCCTGAGGCGGTGGCTCTCAGCGCCGGTCGCATCATGCTGGAGCGGCTGCGGCAGTTGGGTAGCGAGCGTGAAAGCTTCGGATTCGAGACCACCCTGTCGAGCCGCTCGTTTGCGCTGTTCCTGCGCCGCCTCGCGAAGGATGGTTATAAAGTGCGCATTTTTTATCTGATGCTGCCGAGCGCCGCTGAATCCCTGCGACGGGTCAAACTGCGCGTCAAGCTGGGCGGGCATGACATTCCGCGCGAGGTGATCTATCGCAGATTTGGCCGCAGCGCACACAATCTACTCAACCTGTACATGCCGCTGGCAGATTCTTGGAGAATCAGCGAAAATGTATGGGCATCGAAACCGCAGAAACCGCATCTTGTTGCGCGCGGTAGTGCGGATGGGCCTGAAATTCTGGATGAGATCAAATGGCAACACCTTCAGCGCATCGCGACGAACGATTGATCATGAGCACACCCGCCGTCGAGCGGGCACTCACCAAGGCTGCTGAGCGCGCCCACAAAATTGCGGTTGCACTGGGTGGCATCAAACCCAAGCTGCGCACGCGCCGAAAAGCTGGCACTCGCTAGCCGCCGCGCCTGCTTGCTGGCGCGGCACTGATCAGATCGAAAGCCTTCGTTGAACGCTGCAACGAGCACTACCCCCGCCCCACAATCCTTCGCCGCCCTGCGCAACCCGGCGTACCGCGTCTACTTCATCACGTCCGCTCTGGCGATGATGGCGGACTCGATCGAGCACGTCATCAGCTATTGGATGATGTTTCAGAAGTTTCAATCGCCGGCACTCGGCGGCTTTGCGGTGATCGCGCACTGGCTGCCGTTCTTGCTGTTCTCGATGGTTTCGGGCGCGCTGGCGGACCGTTTTGATCCGCGCCGCATCATTCAGTTGGGCATGGGCCTGTTCATGCTGGTATCGCTGGGCTGGGGGTTTGTGTTTCTCTCGGGCAGCGCCGAGATGTGGCATGCGGTGGTGCTGCTGATCCTGCATGGCCTTGCGGGTGTGCTGTGGATGCCGTCGAATCAGTTGTTGCTGCACGACATCGTCGGGCCGGCGCATTTGCAGAGCGCGATTCGCCTCAATGCCACGTCGCGCTGGCTGGGGCTGTTGATGGGGCCGGCCGTGGGCGCGGGCATCATGCTGTTGATGGGGGCGACCTGGGGCATCTTCTTCAATGTGCTGATTTATCTGCCCCTGGTGCTGTGGCTGTGGAAGGCACCTTATGGGCCGCAATTCAGAAAAGAAGTGCCGGCACCGCGCCCTGCCCTGCGTGGGTTCGCTGATATCGCGGCCACCTTGCAAGTGGTGTTCAAGAATCCGGTTTTGTTTTCGATGACACTGCTCGCCGGCTGCGCATCAATGATGGTCGGCAATGCCTACCACGCGC
>JANNCZ010000575.1:0-2089 GCA_031387185.1 Burkholderiales bacterium | reverse complement strand
CCGGCAATCTGGTGCTCGCGCTTGCGTACCGGGTTGGTCACCCAGCCGAGATCCTCGAGAGGGTCGCCCAGATGTGCGGTCTCCCAGTCGAGCTTGGCGCTGATCTGCTCGCCCGCGATGAGCGCGTTGCCCGGCTTGAAGTCGCCATGCACGAGAACAATCGCTTCGGCCTCCGGTGCGCCAAGATGCATCCAGGCGAGCACGTAGTCGAGCTCGGGATGCGGTTCGAGCCGCACCCGGCGGTATTCTGCCTCCCAGTGCGCGAGTTCGACCCGCGACGGCGCGCCGGCCGGCACCCCGAGCACCGCGCCCAGGCCGCGCTCACGCCAGTCGATCGCGTGAATGCGCGCCATCAGATCCAGGAATGCACGCGCCAGGTTCAAGCGCGCTTCGAGCGGGCGGGCGCCGTTGAGCACCAGGTAATCGCAGCTGCCCGGCATGCGATCCATGACCAGCGAGGGCCCACCGAGCCAGCGGCCGTCGTGGTCCACCCAGTGCGCTTTCGGGGCCGGCACGGACGTCGCCTCAAGGGCCTTGAGCACCGCGAACTCGCGCCCGCGGTCGGTGGCAAGCAGCGTCCCGGCGGTATCGCGCATCAGCATGAGGCGGCGCGACTGCGCACCCGTCGCGTCAACCCAGGTCGCGTCGAGCGACCAATTCTCGCGCGACAGACCGCCGGCGGCGCGCTCCACGCCGGTGAAACCGATGTCGCGTGCCGCCGGGATCGCATCCATCATCAGGGCCTCAAGGCCGGCTACAACCCGCTCGACCGGAGTCGCGGTGCCACCGGCACGCCCATCGGCCTGCGCATTGGCCAGCGCATTGGCCAGCGCATTGGCCTGCGCATTGACCTGATGGGTGACCGGCGCAGCGGATAGCTTCAGGTCGCTGCCCATCGCTAGTTGGCCTCGCGCACTGTGGGCAGCAGCGCGTTGCCGGTGATACGCTGCATCAACCCGGCGCTGCCAGCGATGACCCCGCCTTCAATTTGATTGTCCATCGTACACATATGTACACATTTCCTGGAACGACGCGATACGCATCCTGCACCGCGCTGTGGTTTACATCCTGGAGACGGCTTTAGCCTTCAGATTTTCGAACCTTCAGATTTTCGAAAATTCGAACTATCATCCGCGAATTCGAAAATTGTACCAAGATTGCGCCAACTCGCCTATGGTTTTTTGATCCTGCCTAAGCGGCCCGCTGCAACGCCGCCCACACCCGCCCCGGTGTGAACGGCAAATCCATTTCCGTCACACCGCGCACCGAGAGCGCATCCAGAATCGCGTTGACTGCCGACGGTAGCGCACCGCTCACGCCCGACTCGCCGGCACCCTTGACGCCGAGCGGATTGGTCGTGCAGGGCGCGACATGGTGGCCGATGGCAGGCGTGGGAAACAGGCCCGCGTGCGGCATCGGGTAATCCATGTACGAGGCGTTGAGCACCTGGCCGCTGTCATCGCGCACCAGTTGCTCGCCGAACACCTGGCCCAGCCCCTGTGCGATGCCGCCCATGACTTGCCCTTCGACGATGGTGCTGTTGAGCACCACGCCAACGTCGTCCACGGCGGTGTAGCGCACGATGCTTGTGAGGCCGGTGTCGGGATCGACTTCGACTTCGCAGATGTGGCAGCCGTTCGGGAAGCTCATGCCTGGCGAGACGAATTTGGCGAGGTTGGAGAGTTCGGTGGGGATGCCTTCGGGCAGTGATCCCGGCGCAGTAACGGCTGCATTCGCCGAAGTGGACGCGCCGGTCGCACGCATGCTTTTCAGGCGCGGTGTCATTTCCAGGATCGGAATCGCCAAATCTGTCCCCGCCACACTGAACTTGCCCTTCACGAACTCGATGTCCGCCGCTGATACTTCGAGCAGGTGCGCTGCGATCAAGGTGCCGCGCCGGATCGCCTCGTCACAAGCGAGTGTGAGCGCGCCACCCGTCATCATGGTCGAGCGCGAAGCGACGGTGGCAACGATGCCTGGCGTTTGCGCGCTGTCGCCTGCGACCAGCCGCACTTTCGAAACGTCAATGCCAAGGTGCTTCGCAATGAGTCGCGGGTAGGTCGCAAGGTGTCCCTGCCCGATGGCTTGT